>JAFSUE010000301.1 GCA_017445435.1 Selenomonadaceae bacterium
GATTCGCCGATTAGGATTTAAAACTAAATTTGCGGCAAGTGGACAAGTTAGCGTTAAACTTCGTTCAATCAAGCCGCCGAATTTATAAAGTTGACGCGGATAACTCCTGCAAATTTGCGAAATATTTTCTTCGCCGCGTTCCAACTGAATGGAGCATAAACCGTCTGAATTTAAAAATGGGCAAGCGCCATCAATTTGCTGAATGAAATATTCTTCGTCATTTTTCACAATATGCCGCGTCAATTCGTGTTCGGGGCTTTCGACGCGCAAATATTTTTTGTAAGTTTCAGCGTCGATAGAAATTTTCCAATTACGTTTGCAACAATTTTTCGGGCAAATTTTTCCGTCGCATTGAAAATCGCTAACGTATTTAGGCTGTAAATAAATTTTCATTAAATTCACCAGTCGAATTTTATGTACAATAAATTTATTAAATAATACAATATTCAATAGATTAAACGCTTATAAGTACATCTTCTCAATTTATCATCGTCAATATTTTTCGATTTTCAAAATTATTTTCCTTCAAAAATTTTTGTGCTATAATGGCGGAAATTTTTTTGAAAGGAAGTCACAATATGGCAGATGAAAAAGATAAAAAGCCGTCAGTTTGGAACAAGTACAACGACGAAGAAAAAGTTCAACTTGAAAATCTTAGCAAAGGTTACATTGACTTTTTAAGCCGCTGCAAAACTGAACGCGAAAGTGTCACCTACGCGATTAAAGCCGCTGAACAAGCTGGCTACAAAAATTTTGCTGAAGTCAATACCTTGAGGGCTGGCGATAAAGTTTACTGCGCATTTATGAAAAAATCTATCGCGCTTTTCCAAATTGGCAGTGAACCGATTGAACGCGGTTTAAAAATTCTCGGCGCACACATTGACACTTGCCGCCTTGACCTCAAACAAAATCCCTTGTACGAAGACGGCGGACTTGCCTACATGGACACGCACTATTACGGCGGAATTAAAAAATATCAATGGGTAGCTTTACCCCTTGCAATGCACGGCGTCGTTATCAAAAAAGACGGCGAAGTTATCAACATTGTTATCGGCGAAGATGAAAGCGATCCTGTTTTCTGCGTGACAGACCTTTTAATTCATCTCGCGCAGGAGCAAATGGAGAAAAAAGCTACAAAAGTTGTCGAAGGTGAAAACTTAGATATTCTTGTCGGCAACTATCCATTGAAAGACGGCGAAAAAGAATCTGTTAAAGCTGGCGTCTTAAAACTTTTGAAGGATAAATACAACATTGAAGAAAAAGATTTTCTGTCCGCCGAATTAGCGCTTGTACCTGCTGGCAAGGCTCGCGAATTGGGATTTGATCGCAGTATGATTCTTGGCTACGGGCAGGACGATAGAGTTTGCGCGTACACTTCATTAGTGGCTATGTTGGAAGTTGCTAACGAAAAACTTGACCGTACTGCATGCTGTCTGCTTGTCGACAAAGAAGAAATTGGAAGTTTCGGCGCAACTGGTATGCGTTCACATTTTTTTGAAAATATTTTAGCGGAAATTATGAATGCTTGTGGGCAGTATTCGGAACTTAAACTGCGTCGCGCCTTGCAAAATTCTGTAATGTTGAGTTCGGACGTTTCCAGCGCTTACGACGCACTTTACGCCAGCTGTTTTGACAAGAAAAATGTTTCGTATCTCGGCAAAGGTATGACGTTCAACAAATTTACAGGGTCACGCGGCAAATCTGGTTCAAGTGAGGCTAACGCTGAATTTGTAGCTAAACTGCGCGGCGCGTTGGATAAAAATAATGTTGATTACCAATTTTCCGAACTTGGCAAAGTTGACTTAGGCGGCGGTGGCACAATCGCGCATATGACGGCAGTTTATGGAATGGATGTTATCGATAGCGGCGTTGGCGTTTTGAGTATGCACGCGCCGTATGAAGTCACAAGTAAAATTGATATTTACGAAACGAAAAAAGGCTACGCGGCTTTTCTGCGCGAAATGTAAAGCGGTGATTTTTTATGTACGATTTATCACGATTTCTTAAGGCGCAGGAACATTCCTATCAAAACGCGCTGAATGAAATGAAGGCTGGGCGTAAACGTTCGCACTGGATATGGTACATTTTTCCGCAACTTCGCGAATTGGGAAAAAGTAAAACGGCGGTTTACTATGGCATTGAAAATCTTGATGAGGCGAAAGAATATTTAGCTGATGAAACTTTGTGCGGGCGTCTTTTGGAAATTTCGAAAGCTCTGCTGGAACTTGAAAATAATAATTCGGTGGAAGTTATGAACAGCCGCATTGACAGCGTGAAGTTGCAGTCATCAATGACTTTGTTTCATTTAGCCGAGCCGACTTGCGAAGTTTTTAAAAAAGTTATCGACAAATTTTTTGCTGGACAGTTGGACGCTAAGACCGTCGAACTTTGCAACGTTGCTGAACAAATTTAAATTCGCTAGGTGGTGTTAAATAACTACGTAGTAAATTTAAAGTAGAAAAATCACGGTAATAAAGCGGCATTTCCCAGCGCCTCACCGCTACGCGGAATTAAGAATTTAGAATGTAGAATGTAGAATTATTTCTTAATTCTTAATTAAAAAAAATGCCGCAATGTTTTCTTTTGCTCAAATCTTTTGCGCCAAAAGCAAAGTAGTTTGTTAAAAAATTAAAATTATTCAACACGACCTACGAAAAAATTAATGCACTAAAAAAACTTTCTAGGACATTGAGCCGTAGAAAGTTTTTTGTTACAGATTTTTTCTAAGAGTTAGTATTTATATTGTCGTTTCCGCGCA
>JAFSUE010000302.1 GCA_017445435.1 Selenomonadaceae bacterium
CAATTCTGGCTTGAACGTCGGCGCAGAACCACTCGGCGGTTCTGGCATTTTCTATTGGGATTTAATCAACGAATTATACAAAATTAAAAAGCCGATTAACGTTGTCAATCCTAACATTGATTATACGTTTAGCTTTATGCCGCCTGACCATGACGGAAAAATTAGAATGGACTGCTCATCACCGTTTGCAATGGCGAATCTTATTGCATTGAAAGATAAATATGATATTGCATTCGGCAACGACACTGACTACGATAGACACGGTATCGTTACGCCGCAAGGCTTGATGAATCCTAACCACTACTTAGCCGTTGCAATTCGCTACTTGTTCACGAATCGTCCAGGCTGGAGCAAAGACGCTATGATAGGCAAAACTTTGGTCTCAAGTTCGCTTATTGATAAAGTTGCTGAAGAAATTGGACGTAAACTTTGTGAAGTTCCAGTCGGCTTTAAATGGTTTGTCGACGGATTATTTGATGGTTCAATGGGATTTGGCGGCGAAGAATCTGCGGGCGCGTCATTCCTCTGCAAAGATGCTAGCGTTTGGACGACTGACAAAGACGGTATCATTATGGACTTGCTCGCCATTGAAATTACCGCGAAGACTGGCAAGAATCCTTCCGAACATCATAAAGAACTTACTGACAAGCACGGCACATTCTACTATGCGCGTAAAGATACACCTGCAACGCCTGATCAAAAAGCGGCTCTTGGCAAATTGGCGCCTGAAAATCTTAAAGCTGATACGCTTGCTGGCAATAAAATCACTGGCAAATTCACAAAAGCTCCTGGCAATGGCGCATCAATCGGCGGCTTAAAAGTTGTCACTGATAAAGGCTGGTTTGCGGCGCGTCCGTCTGGCACGGAAGATATGTGCAAAGTTTACGCTGAAAGCTTTGTTAGTGAAGATCATCTCAAGCAAATTCAGAAAGAAGCACAAGATATTGTTGCCTCCGTCGTTTAATTTTCCTAACACCTAAATTTGAAAGGGGATTTTAAAATATGGCATTGACTTTAAAATCTGGTTTCACTTTCGACTATGATAACCTTTTCGGTGAAGGTAAAGTCACGCAAGCTGACTTGGACTTCTACGCTGAAGACCTTAAAAAAGCTCACGAAGCAATGAAAGTTATGCGTGAAAGTGGCTTTATCAAAGCGCACCTTTCAAAAGACGGCGCACCTGAAAAAGTTTATTTCTCCAAACTTCCCTACATTACCGAAGAAAATGGCAAACTCAATCTCAATTCCCCTGCTAGCATTCAAAAGTTGCATGACTTCACTGAACATCTGCGCAACAATGTTGACGTTGTAGTTTCGCTCGGTATTGGCGGTTCATTCTTGGGCAATAAAGTTTTGTTCGACCTTTTCTGCGGCGAATTTTGGAACACTTGGACTAAGGAACAACGTCACGGCTTGCCAAAAGTTTATTTCAGTGGACAAAATATTGACCCGCGCAGAACTGGCGATATTATCAACCACATTAAGGCAATGGCGGCGGCACATCATCATGCAATGCACCATGAACTTGGACATGAACACCAGCACGAACAGGAATTTAAACATGATAATCCTAGTATTTCACACAGCCATGATCCAAATTTGAAAATTGACCATAAATTCAAAGTCTGCTTAATCTGTATTTCAAAATCTGGCGGCACGCTCGACACAATGAGCAACTTTATGGTTATGTATGAAGCGCTTAAAAATTGTGAAGATATTGAAGTCGAAGTCGTCGCCGTAACCGATCCTAATATGGAAAAGAAAACGTTGCTTAAGCAGTTGGCGGTTGAAATGGGCTGGCAACAATTCGCAGTACCCGACGGCGTTGGCGGACGCTTTACGGTATTTTGTGAAGTCGGACTCGTGACCGCCGCCGTTATCGGCATGGATATTGAAAAATTCCTCGAAGGCGCACGCGACATGGACGAGGCTTGCAAGAACGACGATATTTGGCAAAATCCCGCGATGCTCAATGCATTTTTGAAATTTGCCGCGTCTGAAAAGCACGGTCGCAACATTGAAGTTATGATGCCCTACGGCGATTACCTTAAATCAACTTCCGAATGGTACATCCAACTTTTGGCTGAATCTCTCGGCAAACAATTTGACAAAGAAGGTAAGGAAGTTTGCTACGGTCGCACGCCGCTTGTCGCTGTCGGCACAACCGATATGCATTCGCAGACGCAACAACATCAAGAAGGCACGCTCGATAAAGTTGTACAGTTCATCAAAGTTGCGAAATGGGATAATGACTTGGTGATTCCCAACGCCTTCCCGAACTTCAAAAAACTTGCGGACATTTCCGGCGTAACAATGAGTGAAGCGCTGGAAGTTGCGCGGCAGTCGAACGCGGACGCTTTGAAGTCCAACAAACGCTTTAACGATTGCTTTACTCTGCCCGAACTCAACGAATATCATCTCGGCGAACTTTTGTACATGTTGGCAATGTCCGTTGCTTACGAAGGCGAACTTTCCAACGTCGACGCATTCAATCAGCCGGGTGTTGAGGCTTACAAGCGCATCATGGAACCGAAACTCAGCGAATTGAGAAAATCCAAAG
>JAFSUE010000303.1 GCA_017445435.1 Selenomonadaceae bacterium
TACTGTTGGCGCTAGAAATATGACGGCGCTTGACAAAATTATTTATTTCGCTGATATGATTGAACCGAATAGAAATTATCCTGGCGTTGATAAATTGCGTGAACTGGCTGAAACGTCCGACAATCTGGACGAAATTATTTTGACGGCGCTGAATGAATCAATTATTTTCGTCGTACAGAAAAACGCGCTTGTCCACCCCGCGACGATTGACGCTAGAAATTATTTGCTTTTAAATCAATGAAGTAATCGCTACTTGGAAAAAATATTTTGGTGAGGTTAGATTCTACTGCTAAAAACAGGCAGGTCACGAAATGGCTAACGAAAATAAAAACGACAAGAATAAACCACAAAAAAAAGTTCGTCGAAGACGGAAACTAAAAGTTTTTCGCCTTCTTTTTGTGATTGTAATTCTTGGGCTTTTTATTTCAGCAGTACTATTTGTTGGCTTGGGAGTGTACAACGCAATAGGTAGCGTGTATAATGAATTTGCGTCGATTTATCAAGGCTACAATGACAGGAAAACTGCGCGGACTGGACCTATTGATCCGAAGTTCGACGGCTACACGAACATTTTAATTTTAGGCGTTGACGACGGCGAAGAAGGTATGCGGAATGCTGACACGATTTTAGTTTTAAGCTTTTCAAATGATACTGGCAAATCACGGCTAATTTCAATTCCGCGCGATACTTGGATTGAAACAAATTCCGCGCAGGGTAGAATTGGAACTTTTTACGGTTGGGGCGGCGCAAGTTTAATGGTTCGTCACGTTGCCGCGCTGTTGGGAATTTCCATTCACCAATACATTGTCATCGATATGAATACCTTTGCTGATTTAATCGACATACTTGGCGGCGTTGATATTTATGTCGAAGAAGATATGGACTACGAAGACCCCGAATCTGGCTTAGAAATTCATTTATCGCAGGGCTATCAACATTTGGACGGTTACGAAGCGCAAAAATATTTGAGATTTCGCGGCGAACGTTTAGGCGACGTTGGACGAGTTCAGCGGCAACAAAAATTTATCAAGTCATTGTACAGCAAAGTTTTACAGCTTGAAACAATTCCTAAACTTCCAGCTATCGCGGAAATTTTTCAAAACAGAATGGAAACTAGCGCGGAAATTTTTGACTCTGCACACTTGGCAAATGTACTGCGCAGAATGAGTAGCGATCCACCTGCTACGACAATGTTGCCAGGCGCTGAAGATGAGGAAGGCGCATTCATTCCCGATATTGAAGGCGTCGACGCATTGATGGCGGAACTTTTCCCAATTCATGATATTTCCGAAAGTGTACCTAGCGACAATGACAGCGAAGAAATTATAGACGACAATTAGGCGGTGTTGAATAAATAAGCAGTAAAAATTAAAATGAAAAAACAAAGGTACTTCGCGGCATTTCTAGCGCCCTGTGGAGTTGGACACTTGGGAACACAAGGACGCGGCGTAATGTTTTAAATTACTGAAAAGTAAAGCGCGAGCGCGCAAATGCCGCAATGTTTTCTTTTTGCTACTTTTTCTTTTGCGCCAAAAGAAAAAGTAGTTTAATTAAATAATTTCAAGATTATTCAACAAGACTTCAAGCTTGAAAAAATTTTTTAGGAGGCTAAAATTTTGGAGACAAAGGAAATTGCATTAAAAATTTGTAAGGCGGCAAGTGCTAAGAAAGCCAGCAACATTATCACGATGAATATGAACGGCATAATGTTTTCTACAGATTATTTTGTCATCTGCAACGCGGCGACGGCAACTCAAGTCCGCGCCATTGCTGACAATATCGAAGAAGAACTTTTGAAAGACGATATAAAGTTCAATCACCGTGAAGGTTACAACGAAGCTGAATGGATTTTGCTTGACTACGGCGACGTTGTAGTTCACATTTTCAAAACTGAAAGCCGTGAATATTACGCGCTGGAAAAACTTTGGGGAGATGCTGAAATTAAATCTTATGAAGAATAAAAAGTTGTCCGTGAAAAATAAAAATTCTGCTCAAGCTAAAAATTCCACGCAAGCTGAAATAAAATTTAAACCGATGACTGTTGCCACGTTGAAAGTTGTACGTGTTAGCGATTTCGGCGCGTTCCTCTGCGCGGAAACTGGAAATTCTGACGACGATATTTTATTGCACAAAACCCAACAGACTGACGAAGTTAAAGTTGGTGACACCGTAAAAGTTTTTCTGTACCTTGACCCTAAAAAAAGATTGACAGCTAGTATGCGCGTACCTAAAATGCGTGAGGGACAAATTGCGCGGCTGAAAGTCATCAATAAATCTAGCGACGGAATTTTTCTTGACGTTGGAGCAGAGCGCGGAATTTTTATGCCGTTCGCTGAAATGGTTGGGCGTCCACAAATTGGCGACGTTATATGGGCAAAACTTTATACCGATAAATCAGGGCGGCTTGCAACGTCAATGAAAGTTGCTGATGAAATTCGGCGAGCGTCGAAACCTGCGGAAAATGTTCAGCGCGGCGATAAAATTATTGGCGCAATTTACAACATCACTGACGCTGGCGCGTTTGTTTTCAGCGAAGAAAGGTATATCGTCTTCATTCCGCAAAAAGAAATTCCGCGCGTACTTAAAGCTGGCGAAGTCGTCGAAGCGCGTATAACATATGTTCGCGAAGACGGCAGACTTGATGCCTCACTGCGCGACGCTAAAGAAAATGCCCTGCACAATGACGCTGAAAAAATTTTTAACTTTATGCGCGAAAACGGCGGAACTTTACCTTTCAATGATAACACGGCGCCTGAAAAAATTTATTCAGTCTTTCATATCAGCAAGGCGGCGTTCAAGCGTGCTATCGGTCATCTTTTCAGTGAACAGCGTATCGAAAAAATTTCTGACGGCTGGAAGATTAGGGAGTAGGGAAAATTGTACATAATCGGTTTGACTGGCGGCATTGCTTGCGGAAAATCTTCCATTGCGGAATTGCTCCGAAAATTGGGCGCTAGAACTTTTGACATTGACAAAGAGACGCACAAACTTTTAAAACCTGGCGGCGAACTTTACAATATTTACGTCCGCCACTTTCACCGAAGAATTTTAAAAGACGACGGCGAAATTAATAAATCTATGATCGCCGATATTATCTTCAACAATTACAAAGAGCGTCAATGGATAAATTCCGTAGCGCATCCGATACTTTTAAATCGCACGAGGGATTTTTTAGTTAAATGCGCTAATGCTGGCGAACTTTTAGTTGTCTTAGAAATTCCGTTACTGTTTGAGGCTGGCTGGGAATTTTTAGTTGATGAAGTGTGGGCTGTCCACGTCAATAGAAGTAAACAAATTTGGCGGCTTATGCAACGTGATAAAGTCGATTGGGAAGACGCCGAATTGAGAATCAACGCGCAA
This sequence comes from Selenomonadaceae bacterium, assembly GCA_017445435.1. Lineage (GTDB taxonomy): Bacteria > Bacillota > Negativicutes > Selenomonadales > Selenomonadaceae > Quinella. Next base: position 3,361 of record JAFSUE010000303.1, read on the forward strand.
ATGTCCGCCGATGAAATTGCCGCCCGCGCAGATGTCGTCATCAACAATAAATCTAACGGCAATTATAAAATTATTCGCAGTCAAGTTTTGCGGGTCGTTCGTCAACGCCTTCCCGCCTTCATTACGATTAATGAAGGTAATTTGAAAAATCTTTATATTAAGCGCACGAAAAATAAAAGTGATGTGGTGAACCTTGCCGAAAGTCAAGAAAATATTTCTAACGATAGCAATTCTAACGCTGATAATCTGCGCAGTGATACAACTTCCGCCAACGCAGAGAATGTTATATCCGTTCCCGTACCGTGACAAAATCGAAACGCACGCGGCACGTTATCGCGTCGACAGATTTTTAGCAATTTCCGTTATGAAGGTTGAAAGCAACTTTGCGGAAGATGCACGGTCGAAAAGCGGCGCAGTTGGTTTAATGCAGATTATGCCCGAAACGGCGAATTGGATAGCTACTCAACTTGATGAAAAGCCGCCGTCGATTCGGCAGTTGCACAATTCCGACACGAATATTAAATATGGAATTTGGTACTTGGCGGAGCTTGAAGACGAATTTTTTGGCAATGACGTTTTAGCGCTGGCGGCGTACAATGCAGGTCGCGGCAACGTTCATCACTGGATGGAAAGTAATGGCTGGCGTAAAAATTTTTCTAACGTCGACGCGATACCTTTTGACGAAACGCGCCATTACGTAAAAAAAGTTTTGGCTTGCCGAGAAAAATATTCCGAGCTTTACGGTACGGAAAATAACGGCAACTTCTTAGCCTTAATGAAATAAAAAAAGACCGCCCAATTACGGAGCGGCTTTTTTTAATTAAGAATTAAGAATGAAGAATTATGAATTTAACCCTTAATTTTTTTATCTTAGAACGTGTGTTCATAAAAAGTATGGTATAATAAATTTATTATGAGAAAGAAATATGAAACAGTTTTAACGGATTAGTCAAGAAAGGTTGTCAATGGAGAATCGCGATTTTCCACCTGCTTTTATAGTTTTTATCGTCGTACTCGCCAGACTTTGGGATAAAATTTTGCAACCCACGCCATTATCACTTCTTAATCTGTAAAAACAGTGTATAACAAGTTGGTTAAAAGGAAGGAAACTATACTTAATAACCGACACTTCAAAAATATTGCGGCGATGGCGATTATCGTGGCAGTTTTATAAAAAAATGTAAAATTAATTTTAGCTGTTATTTCTTCAACGTTAAACTCTGCGGGAAGTTATTACTAAACGTTGGAAAAAGATTTTGACATATCCACTAAGTCAGCGGTGGCTATGTGCACCCCCTTTCGTTTTGACGGACAAAAAATAAATGCTAAAATAAGTAAAAGGGGAAATCAAATTGAATGAAATATTCGTTATTATAGGTGCATTCAAAATGATAAATGCCCGTGAGACAAGTTTCCGAAGAACTCGGAGTTAGTGTAAATTCACTGAGACATTGGTTAAAAAAATCAATCGGCATAATTTACAATCCCTGACAGATAAGCACAAATTTATTGACGACAATCGTGCTATTCACTCCGTAAGTACTTTATGCCGTATGAAGAGTGATTATGCAGGAAAATTACAGGACTTATTAAATTTTTTAAACAAACGCTTTTAATCATTTTTATATTTCACTTCCATGTAATTTACCTAAATTCGGCTAACTGTGCAGTGTTAGCCGTTACACCTAAAACGCGCAAAAAATCCCCGATGGCGATCGGGGATTTTTCTTTGACAGTATGATTATGACCTTTTAGTTTCTTACTAAATTGTTAAGGTTTAACACAATGGAAAAAATTTTTTAACTACCATAAAAATTTTTGTAGGTTATTGCGCTGTAACTTTAGCAGATGTTTCGTTTGAATTTCCGTTGGGAATTGTACCGTCGACAATATCTTTAGCTTCTTTTGCAGTGTCAATAACTTCCTGCGGAATTGTCAACGCAGTTTGAGCCTCTGGACCAAGCAAAGTAGTATAGGCTTTAAATTCGCTGTAGAATACAAAGTTTTCAAGAATTTCTTTAATTTCGTCAGGCAAATCTTGATTATCAGGATCGTTGAGTACCGCACGCGCCGTTTCTTGAATTATTTGTGAAAGGTCAACCGTTATCATGCCAGTTTTACGATTTTTCTTGTCAACTCTCCAAATGTACCAAATATCAGCGTTTCTTATGCCAGTGTCGAAGTAGCCAAAAATTTTATCTTGTAATGCGGCATCTTCAGCAGTGCCTTTATCTGCAGGATTTTTTTCAACTTCGGCTTTTATTTCGTCAGCCAACTTGTCACTGTCCAAATGTACGAGCAAGGTACGGCGATTTTCATTTTCCTGCAGAATCGTGACGTTTTTAACGGTAGAAACTTCCCTGTCAATTTCTTCCTTTGTAGGCGACGTAATAATATCAGTTAAAGCACCAGCAACAGACGGCGCAGAATATTTTGTCCATTCATTATCCGTCTTGTAGTACAGTAGCATTTCATTGCCATTTTGCGTGAGATAGAAAGGTATGTCAAGCTCAGTAACTTTAGCGTTATCGCCAGTCAACCAAAGACCAAAATTCCCTGCCATATCCATTGAATGCCCAGTAATTTTTGCGTTAAATTCAAATTCACTTTGAACGCCAGGCAACATAAAGATGAAGAATTGGTGAAGAATCTGATCTCTATCGTTCACAGTTGTAATGATTGAATCACGGAAAGCACGCATTGCCTTTTTATCCTGCGCGGAAGTGGAATTAGACGCCGCCGAAACTGTGTCCATAGTGTACGCGAAACAAAACGCCACGACTATAAAAATACTTGCGGCTAATTTTAAAAATTTACTCACTTAATGTAACCGTTACTGAGAACTTATAAAAAGTAAAAAACTTTAATGTCCCATTCCTGCTTCATCGCGTCCGCTTTCATCCTAACATAAGTTAGCCACTAATCACGTTTGCTGTAACGCTCCACAGGCTTAAATTCCCCGCTAACGAACGGGTACATATACAGGGTTTCTTGAAAGTGAAATTTCCTGTATTGCATCTTTACTGCGCTTGAGATTTTACGGCAACAACGGTCACGAGTTACCAACCGCATATCCCAACTTTTCAAAGAACTGTTGAGATTATATAACGTGGAGCAGAAACAGGCAACATAAAAATTTTTCAGTAACGGCTTCACCTCCTTTTTAAAATTTATAATTTTTTATAACCTATTTTAAGCTGTTAATGAACTTCCATTCTAGCTTTTAGGGATGAGCTTTTAGGATTTTTATTTAATCCTCTTGGCAAAATCTTCGTAGAAAGAATTGCACATTCTGCCGAACATATCTTTCTGCGCGTCTTTGTCGTCACGGTCGCGGTTATCTTCACGAACAAAGATAAGCTTGCCTGTAGCGGCGTCGTGAACTTCAAAGACGGAAATAATTGTCGAAGTGTCCACGCGGTACGGCGGATAAGTCACAGGAACACTTTCATAATAGCTTTCCTCATACCAATCGCCCCAACGATCCCTTACGCGGCGTGTACGTCTTCTATCTTCCCAAACTGTCCGCGCAGGTACAATATAAAAATCGTCGTGCCAAGTTTTAATGTTGCCTTCAATCCACGCATCAGCAACGGCGGCTAAATTTCTTTTCAACTCACCGCGTGACGCATTCATCATACCGAGCATTCTACGCGCTTGTTCTTCCGTCAAAACGGTACACTTCAACTTTTTTGAGTTGTTGAAATAATCGCTGTCAACTTTCATTTGCACTGCGCGGCTAACGTAGCTAAGGTCAGCGTCGTTATGAAGATTTAAAACGACAACTGTTTTGATTCGGCGGAAATTGTACGTATCATCGCGCCAATCAGTTTTTTCAGCTGAAACAATTTGCGGTAGAATTAAAATCGTCAGTAAAAGTAACACGCCAAAAATTTTTTTAAAGCTGTTCAAAATTTAATCACCTTCCTTTTCAGAAATTTTTTTCTCAAGCTTAGAAATTTTCTTGAGCAGTGCAGGGACTTTTTGTAAAGCGGCTTGCATACGTAGCCAATCGGAATGAGTTTGTACGGGAAAGCCCGAGCCGAAAAATCCTTCAGGCATATTTTTTGTAATGCCCGACCGCGCCGCGTAGACAGAATTTCCGCCGATTGTTATATGACCAACCGTGCCGACTTGTCCGCCAAAAGTTACGTTATCACCGACCGTCGTTGAACCAGAAATGCCAGTCTGCGCAACAATAAGGCAGTTAGCGCCGATTTTGCAGTTGTGGGCAATGTGTACGAGATTATCAATTTTCGTACCGTGACCGATGACAGTTGAACCCATAGCCGCTCTATCAATTCCGACGTGCGCCCCAATTTCCACGTCGTCTTCAACAATGACATTGCCAACTTGCGGAACTTTCGTATGCACCCCCTTAGTAGTCGTAAAGCCGAAACCGTCCGAGCCGATAACGGTTGAACTGTGAATTACGCAACGGCTACCAATTTTGCAATATTCGCGAATCGTCACGCTTGAATAAATAATCGTCTGTGCGCCAATCGTCGCGTAATGCCCTATGTACGTGTGAGGATAAATTACCGCGCCACTTTCAATTTTCACGCCGTCGCCAATGTACGCGAAAGGCATAATTTTTACGTCGTCTGCAATGTCAACATTTTTTCCTATGAAGGCTTGGGAACTTATTCCAGCGGGAATTTCAATTTTCGGTATGAAAATTTCAAGCAACTTTGCAAAGGCGGCACGTGGATTTTCAACTTTAATTGCGGGCTTGGGAAAATCGCCATTAAAACTTGACGGAATAATTACTGCTGATGCCGCGCAGATTTTAGCGTCGTCAATGTGTATTTCGTCAGAAAAGCATAAATCGCCAGCCTTCGCCATATCCAGCCGATTTAAGCCAGAAATTTTTACTGCGCCGTCGCCTATAATTTCACCGCCAGTTATCGCGGCAATTTCAAATAAATTTTTTTCCATAACAATAGCCTACTTTAATTTGTTTATAACTTCGTCAGTAAGGTCAATTCCGCCGCTGATTAAAGCTTTTTGATTGCCCGTGTTGTCCAGAACGATTGAGACGTTTTTAGCATTGCAAATATCGGCAAGCGCGGTATCAAGTTTAGTTTGAATTTGCGTCGAGTAAGCTTGATTTACGCCGTCCATTTTGCGTTCAAACTGCGAAACGAGTTTTTGGCGGTCTTCGTCACTCATATTTTCATTATTTTCCAACGTAGTTTTAATTTCGGCTTCAATTTCTTCAACTTTTTTAGTAGCTTCTTCCATTAAAGCTTTCATTTGCGGCGCTTCAGTCATAATTTTTCTTTGGTCGACGTAACCGACATTTTCAGGTTCGCCACAACCTGCAATGAAAAATGTTGAACACATTAAAACAGCCGCAGCAATTAATTTTTTCAAAATCATCTTTCCTTTCAGTTTTAGTTAGTAGTGAGTAGTGAGTAGTTAGTAGTTAGTAGTTAGTAGTTTTTTTCTACTTCCTAATCAGTCAAAATGCCTTTAAGTTTCATAGATTTAAGCAAGTCGCTTGTCAAGTCAATAATGCCGCCGCTTGCAAAAATTATCGTGTTGGAAGTTGGGCGGAAGTTCGCCGTATTTTTAATTTTCGGCAAGGAATATTTATCATCTCTAATATCTTCGTCACTTTGTACGAAAACCATTTGCAACTTTAACGTCGCCGCAAGTCTGCCCGCCTCAACGGTAATTTCGCTTAAAAATTTATTTTCCAACTCATTAGCTTGCTTTGTAGTTGCAATAAGTTCGTCGTAAAGTTCCTGCCGACGTGTCCGCATATAATCCATTTCATTAGCGGCATTCAACAACGCTTGATTCCTAGCCTCAACTTCACGAATTTTTTGCGCGGATTGCTCTTCAGCGTGTTTGTAGGCAATTTCATATTCAGCACGAATTTTTTCCTGTTCAGCAGAAATTTCCGCCGTCACCTTATCGTTAATGGATTTAATCCACTGTTCGCGAACTTCATTTTGCTTGACGTTACGTTCAGCCGTAATTTCAGCTAATCGATCCTGCAAGGCTTGGTACTCTTCCTGCGAAAGATACAAACTTTTAGCATTCTGAAGTTTAAGCGTAATATTCATTGCCTCATTGAAATAAATATCTCGAACTTCATTTCGCCGCTTTAAATATTCTGGCTCAGTTTCAGCACGATATTTTTCAATCAAAGTAATTTCCTTCGCCTTAAGGTCTGACATCTTCGACATAAATTCCTGCATAATTTTTTCCCGCGCAGAATCGTCAAACGGTTTAGTGTCAACTTCTGGAATTTTCGGCGGAATAATCGGACGCATAGCCTCTTCAAGTTCAAGGCGTAGCTGAATTTCACGTTCGCGCAATTCGTCTAAAAGTGCGCCGTCGGAATATTTAGCTTTAATCTGTTCAACGTCGATAATGCCAACGCCACGCGGTTTTTCATCTTCTGCAACTTGTGATACAGTTTCACTAGGCGGCGCTTTAGGCGGCTCATAAAAATACAATCCGCCAGCAATTAACGCGGCTGATACAAATGCAAATCCCAGCCTGTAGTTAGACATCACGCGCCCCTTTACGATTTAATTTTTAACTCGTTATGCTAATAAAAAAATTTTCAGTCAAACATATTGATAACGTTTAAAAAGTAGGGGCGCGCAAGGACGCGCGCCCGCCCGCGCAAATCGCGTGATGCGATTTCTGCGGGCATGTTTCTTTTTGCTACTTTTTCTTTGCGCCAAAGAAAAAGTAGATTTAAAAATTTAAAATTGTTATCAAACTTAAAACTTATCAACATCATTTAATATTCACCAGCAAAACGGGTTTCCTATTAAAAAATGGAAAGTGAAGATTTTCTGCCTTCGACTTTCCTTTCGATACAATATTTTCCTAAATAACGGAATTGGTAGGATTAAAGCCTACGTAAAATTATTTCTTGGCAAGTCTGGAAATAACATCTTGGGTAATGTCATTGCCGCCGTACACAACCGCCGCTTTAGCAACTACGACGCTTAAACCTTTGGCATCTGCAACTTGCTTTACAATTTCTTCAACCTTTTTCAAAAGTTGTTCGCTAAGTTCACTTTCTTTATTCGCTATAATCTGCTGACTTTGCATATAAAAATCTTGTTTTTCTTGATCACTCATGCCAGCTTCTTTTTCTTTGAAATTTTTCTCAACTTCATCAATCGTAGCTTTCAACTGATCTTCAGCACTTTGTCTATCGGGATGATTCATCATAACTTGCGCCATATCCACAACGCCAACTGTTCCTGACGGCGCCGCTGATGCAATTCCGCCGCTCTGCGTAAGTGCCAATGCTACAACACTGCCGATAAAAACTAACGCAATCAGTACGCTAATAATTTTTACGTGCTTTTTCTCAAGCTTTATCATTAAATAACCGCTCCTTTGAAAAACTTTAACGCCGCGAATTATAACAAACTACCTTGCACATTGCAAGCAATTTCGCGCAAAAATCTACCTTATACGCCACAAGCCGCCTATCAGTAAAAAGCTCATGACAATAAACGCTAGACAGCCGAGTATACATAAAACTAAATCGGGCTTGTAACGCCATATCCAATCGCCACTCAATTTTTCAAGCGGCAATGTAGAATATTTATGCACATATGGTAAACATATCGCCGCGCCAAGAATCATACCAAATATGAAAAGGCAGATAAACCCGATTAGCACGTCCAATGGTATCGTATCCATAAAATTATTTAGTGCTGGCACTTCCATACAAAAATCACTTCCCACGACGCAAAATTTTTAACCGAATCTCTGTCACGAAAATTTTATGGAAAAATGTTGAAACTGTCAATCTTTTTTTCTAAAAGTTTAACGTTGCAAAATAATCGTCAAGCGTTTCTGCGCGGCGAATCATTTCAATTTTTCCATCTTCGCGCAGTAAAAGTTCAGCGCTACGAAGTTTGCCATTGTAATTAAAGCCCATAGCGTGACCGTGTGCGCCTGTGTCATGAATAATCAAAACGTCGCCAATTTCAATTTTCGGCAACTTCCTATCAATCGCGAACTTGTCATTGTTTTCGCAAAGTGAGCCTGTCACGTCGTAATTGTTCGTAAGCGGAAAATTTTCCTTGCCAGAAATTGTAATGTGATGATAAGCGCCGTACATCGCGGGACGCATTAAATTTGCCATACACGAATCCAAGCCGATATAATTTTTGTACGTATTTTTTTCGTGAATGACGGTCGACACAAGCCAGCCAGCGTTGCCAGTCATAGCGCGTCCACTTTCCGTAGCAATGGCAACGTTATCAAGACCGTTGCTGACTAAAATTTTTTCGTACAATTCGTGAATGCCTTCACCAACTGCGCGGAAGTCGACAGGCTTTTCATTTGGACGGTACGGAATGCCAAAGCCGCCGCCTAAGTTGACAAATTCAAGTTCAATCCCAATTTTATTTTTAATTTCAACGGCAAGTTCAAACATAATTTTCGCCGTCAATAAAAAAATTTCCGTCTCAAGTTCATTTGACGCAACCATTGTGTGAAGACCGAAACGTTTAATACCTTTATCGCGGGAAATTTTGTAAGCGTCGAAAATTTGTTTGCGCGTTAAGCCGTACTTAGCCTCCGCAGGCTTGCCGATAATTTCATTGCCTTCATTCATCAAATCGGCGGGATTGTAGCGGAATGAAATACATTGCGGCAGACCAGCATTTTTTTCAAGATAATCAATGTGCGTTATGTCGTCAAGATTTATGATAGCGCCAAGTTCAAGCGCCTTTTTAAATTCGTCGGCAGGGGTATCGTTGGAAGTCAGCATAATTTTTTCGCCGATAACGCCAGCACGTTCACTGATTAAAAGTTCCGCCAAAGAGCTGCAGTCCGTACCAGCGCCGTCACTTGCCAAAATTTTCACGATAGCTGGATTAGGCGTCGCCTTTACCGCGAAATGTTCACGGAAATTTTTTGCCCATGAAAAAGTTTCACGAAGTCGGCGAAAATTTTTTTTAATCGTGCCTTCGTCGTACAGATGAAATGGCGTCGGAAATTTTTTAATGACTTCGCGCAGTTGTGCATCACTTAGCGGAAAAATTTTTTCGTTCAAAGTTTGTACCACCTTTCTTATAACAAAAAAATTATAGCAAAGATTTTATGAAAAGAAAACTAGAAGGCAGTGTGTAGGGAAATAATTCTTCATTCTTAATTCTAAATTCTTAATTCAATAGGCTGGCGCGTCTATTTACAAAAAATTTTTGCGGGATATAATGAAATGAAGAAAATTTTTCGATTGAAAATTGGGGCGGGAAAATTGAGTAGGAAATTTGACGAAGTTGCAGACAAATTGCGCGTACAGGAACTTTATAAATTTGAAGGTGAGGCGCGGCGTCAAGGTTACAATTTAATAGCTGGCGTCGACGAAGCTGGGCGCGGTTCACTTGTCGGATCAGTCATAGTTGCCGCCGTGATATTGCCGCCGAATTTTTATCTTGCCAAGCTGAACGATTCTAAAAAAATTTCCGCTAAAGTTCGTGAAAAACTTTTCGACGAAATTAAATCTGCCGCGATAGCTTATTCCTGCGTTGAAGTTAGCGTCGAGGAAGTGGACACGCTTAACGTTTATCAAGCGTCGTTATTGGGAATGCGCCGCGCAGTTGACAATCTTTCCACTAAGCCTGATTTTGTACTGACTGACGCAATGAAAGTTGACTTCGGCGAAATTAAAAGTCAAGCGATAATTCACGGCGACGCACTTTCCGCAACGATAGCTGCCGCGTCGATCATCGCGAAAGTTTCACGTGACAAACTTGCTGATGAGTGGAGCAAAATTTATCCAGTTTATGGCTTTGAAAAAAATCGTGGCTACGGTACAAAAGAACATCTTGCCGCGATAAAAAATTTTGGCTTTACTGACATTCACCGCAAAACTTTTAACCCAGTGAAATCTATGTTAATTTCCTAAAAAGGAAGTGATTTAATGCCTATAAATGCAAATGCCGTTGGTATTCGTCCAGTAGCGCCTGAAAGACCGTTAAGAGAGTCTGAAGGTATACAGCGCCGAGATGAAGGCGTCGTTTCTGGCTTTCGACCGCAAACTAACGTTGCCTTACGTACCGCAATCAGTGACTTAGCTGGAACGCTTGAACGTATCGCCACAAGTGAAAAAGCTGGTATTAATAAAATGCCTAGCGAAGTTGGGCAGATTATCAGAAATATTTTAGAACAATCCCTTTCACTGCAGGAGACTTTAGGCAAGGGCATCGGCAGTACGATTGAAAGTCAACGCTTTTCAATGGAGCAACTTTCAACTTTCGGCAGAATGCTCTTTCAACTTGGGTCACTTTCGGACAGGGGATTTTCCATGAAAATTTCTCCTGAAACGCAGTCGCTTTTATCGCAGTTCAAAAATTTAATTGTATCGCAGGAAGGCGGCAACGCGCTTGAACCAGTGCTGTTGTCGAAGTCTGCCTTTGAATTGCTTGACTCAAAAATTCCTGAACAACTTCCGCAGGCTATGTACGAAATTTTGTCGCAGTTGTCACAGCCGCTGGCAAATATAAATTGGAATCAGCCATCCGATGAATCCGATATAATGAGCTTTTTAAATAAGCTTGTAAAATTTTTTATGCCGCGCCCTGCGTCTGACAATCGTCCTGCTACGCCACAGCAACAGCCGCAACCTCAACCGCAACAAAATTTTCAGCAACCGTTCAATCAAAATCAGCCGCAAAATAATTTTCAGCAACCTTTGAATCAAGGTCAACCGCAACAAAATTTTCAGCAACCTATGAATCAAAATCAGCCGCAAAATAATTTTCAGCAACCTATGAATCAAGGTCAACCGCAACAAAATTTTCAGCAACCGTTCAATCAAAATCAGCCGCAAAATAATTTTCAGCAACCTATGA
>JAFSUE010000304.1 GCA_017445435.1 Selenomonadaceae bacterium
AAAACTACTCACTACTAACTACTTACTACTCACTACTTACTAAAAGGAGGGAATTTTTATGGACAAAGAAGAACGCTATATTTCTGTCGAACAGTCTATAATACAGGCTTGTCACGAAGTAAATTTAATGCGTGCAGGCTTAAAACCTAAACGTACTTTAAATGAATTGTGGGAAAAACTTGAAAAAGAATTAGATGAAGATGAACTTCAATATTTACCTCGAAAGGCTGTAAAAAAAGCATGACTATACTTTGGGCTGATAAATTTGCCGATGATATTAAATATTATTACAAAAAGAAAAAATATTTAAAAATTCGTGAAGATATAAAGACTGTAACAGATGAACTTGAAAAAGGAAATTTTCTTGGCGATAGGTTGGAAGGCTTAAAATTGCCCGAAGGTACTGCCGCTTACAAAGTTAGAATTGCAAATACTTCAGCGAACGTTGGCAAGTCAAATGGTTTTCGTCTGCTTTATTACGTAGCCATTGAAGATGAAATTTATTTGCTCACTATTTATTCAAAGAAAGATGATGAACGTGTACCAAATGACGCCCAAATAGCTATGCTTATAGCCAATATCATAAAATAAAATTTTGAACGGAGAAAAATTTATGGCAGATTTACTTTACACAATCAAAGCTAATACACCGAAGGAAGAAATTATTCGGCAACTGCGCGAACACCCCGAAATAAAATTTGTATCGATGATGGGAATTGACCTTGCTGGCAACGATACTGATGAAAAAATTCCTGTACGAATTTTTATCAAAGATATGGACGAATTTTTTGAAGGGCGAGCAGTTCAAACTGACGGAAGTTCTGTCGTCTTGCCTGGTATCGCCACGCTTAATAATGCAAAAGTTGATATGCCTGTCGATCATTCCGTCAACTGGTTTGTCGATTATAACTTTGAACACTACGACAATGTCACTAATCGCCCCGTCGGAACTTTGCGCATTCCAAGTTTTTTAATTCACGAAGGAAACCGCGTTGACTCCCGCGCAGTTTTGACTGACACTTTAATTTACGTCAAGAAAGAACTGGTCGACCTTTTCCACCGTTACCCTGAAGTTAGCGGACTTGCTGTCAACGGTAAAGATATTGTCGATATAACTTTCACGTCGGCAACGGAGCTTGAATTTTGGGTGAAAACGCCGCTTGAAGAAGCCGCCGTCGAAGAAATGAGCGCGTCTCAAGTTATGCAGGAGCAGTACTGGGAACGTACACACGGTGCGGTTAGATGTGCGCTTGAACAAAGTTTGATTGAACTTGACAAGTACGGCTTGAAAGTTGAAATGGGACACAAGGAAGTAGGCGGACTTAAAGCGCAGATTGATGAGTCGGGACACTTAACACACGTCTGCGAACAGTTAGAAATTGACTGGAAATTTTCAGATGCCGTACAAGCCGCTGACAATGAAATTTTAGTGCGGACTGTCGTTAAAGAAATTTTCCGCGCGAATGGTCTTGAAGTTAGCTTTAAAGCTAAGCCGATGATTGGACTTGCTGGCAACGGTGAACATACGCATTTGGGACTTGCCGCCGTGACAGCTGACGGTAAAGTTTATAATCTTTTCGCCGCGAAAAATCCTGAACAAGATTTTATGAGCGCGGTAGGTTATGGCGCATTAATGGGCTTGCTGAAAAATTATGAAGTCATTAACCCCTTTGTAAGTGCGACGAACGATTCACTTAACCGCTTAAAGCCTGGCTTTGAAGCGCCTGTTTGTATCGTCACTTCATTAGGTCACACGCCGAAAGTTCCTAGCCGTAACAGAACAATTTTAGCTGGCTTGATTCGCGATTTGGAAAACCCTATGGCGACGCGGTTTGAACTTCGCGCTTGCAATCCATATACAAATACTTACTTGGTACTTGCCGCCGCGTATTCAGCGATTCTTGACGGTATCAAAATGGCAGTTACTCATACGACGGACGAACTTTTAGCAGAACTTTCAAAGGACGCTGGCGATGACGGCTTTTACCTTGAAAAAGATCGTGCCTACCGTAGCGAAGATGACGTTTACGAAGATTATACCGAAGAGGAACGCAACAAACTTTTCGGCAAGCCTCCTGCTACTGTTTGGGAAAATATTTCTGCGCTTGAACAATTTCCTGACAAGGTAAAAATTATTTCTGCAGGTGGTGCGCTCAATCAAAAAATTATAAATTCTTTCCGTGACGGCGCTTTACTTCGTTGGAAGACTGAATTAATTTCACGCATTTTGCCTGAACTTCGCAATATGGTTCGTAAGGCGAAAAAAATTGATGCAATTTTTGTGACGGATCAAGACGCGTACAACTGGAATAAAATTTTTATGCTCCGCGCAGAATTGGCGAAAGATTCCATTGATGAAAAATCTTTGTTCACGCGTTTAATTAAGGCATTGGAAACTGGCAAGTTTGATGAAGCGTCGGAACTTCAAATTGTCATTTACCATAAAGTTGAAGAGTTGAAGGCGCTTTACGACTGCTACGAAAAAAATATTATTTAGTTAGTAGTAAGTAGTTAGTAGTTAGTAGTTTGTAGGGGAGGAGTTGAATTTTTATGAGTGAAAAAGTTGATAAAGCTGTCGAATATATGCGCGGACCTTATAGTTGTTCGCAGTCGGTAATGTGCGCTTTCTGCGACGACGCTGGAATAAGTCACGACGAAGCGCGAGAAATTGCTACACCCTATGCTGGCGGACGCAGAATCAAATGTGGTGCAGTCTGCGCGGCGGAACTTGTCCTCACTGCAAAGTACGGCGAAAAATTAACTCCTAAACTTCACGCGCAATTTGAAAAAAAATTTTACAACAAAGTCGGCGCGATTAACTGTCACGAAATTAAAGGTCATCATCTTTGCTCCTGTACCGATTGCGTACAATATTCCGCTGAAATTCTTGATGAAATGTTGACGCAGTAAAATTTTCTTCGCCATAAAAATTTTTTCGCAAATTAAAATGGACTGCCACTTATTGACAGTCCAAATTTTTTTGTGCAAAATTTTATTCAGCAAGAAATGCAACGCAACGATTTATCTTGACGCCCTGCGAACTGAATTTATTTTCATATTCAGTACGAATATTTTCAGGCGGTTCGGCATCGTGCAGGTCAAATGTCACGTCTCGAACTTTCCAGCCAGCTAAGTCAAACTGTTCCAGCGAAAAATCAAATAAGGCGCGATTGTCCGTCTTAAAGTGAATTTCGCCGCTAGGTTTCAAAATTTTTTTGTACATATCCAAAAATTTTATATAAGTCAAGCGGCGTTTCGCGTGCCTTTTTTTCGGCCAGGGATCGCAAAAATTTATATAAAATCTGTCCACTTCGCCTGCAGAAAAAATTTCTTCAATGTGGTTAATGTCGAAAACTGCCAGCCGAACGTTGGACAAATTTTTTTCGTGAACTTTACGCGCCGCCGCCAATACGACGGTTGCTTCAAGTTCCAGCCCTAAAAAATTTATCGCAGAATTTTTTTCAGCTATTGTAGTTATAAAATCGCCTTTTCCAGTACCAAGTTCGACGTGCAATTCTCGCGTTGTATCGTCGCTAAATTCTTCGCGCCAACGCCCATTAATATTTTCAAGTTTTTCATTGGGCATAACGAACGCCGCAAAATTTTTAATTTTCTCGTCAATGTGAGGTTTTCTCCTCAATCGCAAAATTTCATTCCTCCTGTTTTTACGTTACAAAATTTTTTATTTCATTCAGCTGACTTCGAATCTGTAAAAATTTTTCGCTGGAAGTTGCGGCAGAACTTTTAGACATTTCATCAAGGATTCGTTGCAACTTTTCAGCTTTCAGCGCAAAATATTTTTCACGTAGCGGCGACGTATCAAATTTTTTCCGCGCAGATTTTTTTTCAGCATTCCTCGACGCAAAAATAATTTCATAAATAATTCCGCCAGATTCGGCAAGTTCAATGTCAGCGATAAAAAAATTTTTCTCCGTCAAGTACGATTTAACCTTGTCAATGGCATTCATCGGTTGAAGAATCAAATTTTCTACGCCGTCTAAAATTTTCGGCGCGTCATCCAAAATTTTGCAGATTAACGCGCCGCCCATTCCGCCAATGCAAATTGTATCGACTTCACCTGCGCTTAAAACTTGCAAGCCGTCACCTAGCCGCGTTTCAATAAAATTTTCAAGATTGACAGCCAAAATATTTTTTTTAGCGGCGTCAAGCGGTCCAGAATTTTTATCAGTAGCTATCACAAAATCTGCGCGGCAACGTTTTACAAGTTCAATAGACAAGTAGCCGTGATCCGCGCCGATGTCAGCAACGCGGCTACCAATCGGCACAAAATTTATCATGGCATTTATTCTAGCGTCGATATGAATCACTCCAATTAATCGTCAGTCGTCCAAAATTTATTTTCATAATCGGCATGATAAACTTGACCGCTAACGTAAAACGTATTGACGCGCCCAGAAATATTTAAACTGCCGCCGTCAATAAAAGTTAAATTTACTCCGTCGTCAGTAATTTCCGCAATGGCAATTTGTTCAAGTCCCACCGCGTTAAGGTTGACAATATCTTCAGCACCTGCCCAAAAAATTTTGTCCCGCCCTTCGCCGTACTTGTAAATAAACATATCTTGCCCATAGCCGCCGTACATATCGTCGGAAATATTTCCAGCGCCGCCCCATAAGCTTGAGCCGCCGTCACCCGCGATAAGTTGATTAGTAAGATTATCAGCGCCAACTGCTACGACAAATTCATTTAAGTCCCGCGCATCGAAAGTTCCTTCGCCACTTGGCATGCAAACGTGCGCTAAAACTTTTCCGTCGCCGTCAGCAACTTCAATCATTTTATCCCTAGCCCGCGTAATTCGCAATGAACCTTCAGCCGCATTCAATATCAAATTATTTCTGTCGACAAGCCAATCAGTATAAGTCGCGGCAAAATTTATTTTCTCCCACGAATCGCAGTTTGTCACTATATCATTTCCAGAACTGTATATGAAAGTATCTTGACCAACGCCGCCTTGTAAAGTGTCGTCCGTCCTACCGCCGATTAAACTGGAGCCGCCGTCACCTGCCAAAAGATAATTTTCAACTTCACTAGCGCCAACGATAACTTTGAACATTTCAGGCGAATCGCCAAGCGCATTGCTAGCAACTTCGCCGCCTTTGTTGGACATGTAGGCGTAAGCAAAAGTGTTTCCGTCGCCGTCCGCAAAATTTATAAGTTTGTCACGCGCATTTTCAATCGTCAATTTATTTGAATCAGATTTGACAAGAAAATTTTCATCAGAAATTTCTACGCCAGAAAATGAACAGGAAAATTGAATTTTTTCAGACGGCTGATAATCAGTGATCCGCTTGTCGCCGCCAGCGTAACTGTAAACGTTATCGACTTTAAAAATTATTTCGCCGCTATTCAAATTATTTTGGACGGCAGTATTTTTATTCGTGTTGCTAGACGTGCTAGGTTGACTTTGATTATTATTTGAAGTGGTGTTAGTGGATTCGTCGCTATCATCGGTCGAATCATTTTCATTTGAAGTAGTGCTAGTGGATTCGTCGCTATCGTCAGTAGAATTATTTTTAGTCGTGCGGTCTTTAATAGAAGTATTTTTATTTGTCGTCGTATCTGTTGAGCTTGAATTTGAATTTGAGTTTGAATTTGAATTTGAATTTGAACTTGAAGTGGAAGCGCTGTCGGAGGCGTGACGCATAAAGTATCGCCAAAACATATAGCCTGCCGCGTAAATGTTGCTATCTTCGCTTAAATCATTGTCGGCGGCTAAATATTCAGCCAGCAACGTTGAATTTCCTGCCAGTTCGTCTAACTCCCTATTATCACCGCCAGCAGTAATATCCGCCATTCCTTCTTCAAGGTAATTTTCGCCAATTACGCCGAAGTTGTACTGCATAACGTGCGTTAATTCGTGCGCGAAAAATTCAGCGAAACCAGACGTTTTTAAATTAGCTGTCGTAATGTTGCTTGACGCGCTTTTAGCCATATTAACTTCTATAAAGTTAGCGCCGCCGCGTCCCCATTCAAAACTGTCGGCATCGTTGACAAATGACAAATCGATTGACTGTCCATTAAAATGAATGCCGTACGTTTCCTCAATCAATTTAATTGCGTCTTCAGCCCACCAAGAATATAAACCTTGAACGATTAACTGTTCTTTGGCGGACAAAGTATTTTTCGCAGGAACTTTAATTTCCAAGCCGCGCTTTTTAAAAGTCGTCGAATCGGGGTAAACTGCGTCGCCACTTTGCGGGAATAAGTCTGACGAAGTTTTCATACTTGAACCGCCAGCGTCCCAACCGATAGCCGCGCCAGTGTCTGTATTGTCAATAAAAATTCCGCAGTATTCGCGCAAAAATGTTTCAGCGTCGCCAGCTTTTGCACAATCGGCAACCATTTTTTCGACAACGTCATTTAAGGAGCTGAAATTTGAAGAAGCTTTAATGGCTTTATCAACGTCGCTACTGCCCGTGTTCATGGACTTTACAAACTTTTTAATGACTTCCTGAGCGGAAGTTCCTTCGCCATAAAATTTTGTAGTAGTCTTGCCAGAAGAATCTAGCACGGTTACATAATGATTCTTCAAATTTTTCAGCTTGATTGAACCTTCGCCAACTTTGAAAATTAAATCGCTATCCTTGAAAGAATAAGTGTCAACCTTCCCCGCCGCTATGTAAATTGTATCTTCACCGCTGTAATTTGTGATAACGTCACTGCCGCCGTCGTGCTGAAAAACTTCCGAATACTCACAGCCAGTTAAAGTGTCGTCACCAGCGCCGCCGCTTAACGTGACATCTTCGCCATAAGTATTTAAAAGTGTGTCGTCACCGTCGCCGCCAGAAATGATAGCGTTATCGCCGTGATCATTATGGATATAGTCATTGCCGTCACCGCCGAAAAGTGAAACGTCGTCCGACCATTCACTATAAATTGTATCGTCGCCCGCTCCGCCGTTTATCGTGACGTTGTCCGCAGAATCATTGTTATAAATGCTGTCCGCACCGTCGCCGCCTTGAATCGTAGCGCTACTTGACCAATTTTCAATTTCATCATTACCCGCGCCGCCGTCTATAAAAACGCTACTTAGCGCGTCGCCGTTGTAAATATTGTCTGCACCGTCACCGCCGTTAATCGTGGCATTGCTCGACCAATTTGTAATTGTATCGTTGCCCCTGTCGCCGTCAATGCTAACACCTTTAATCGAATCGCCGCTATAAATTGTATCTGCGCCGTCGCCGCCGTTCATCGTGACGTTGCTTGCCCAATTCATCAGCGTATCTTTACCGTTGCTAGCGTTAATTACGACATCCGACGCATGATTCTGAACATTATCATCACCGTTGCCGCTGGAAATCGTGACGTTAGTGCCGTTATCCCAATTATAAATTGTGTCATTACCTCTGCCAGTTAGGATTGTCGTACCGACGCCAGAATTTTCTACGTAGTTAGCGCCGTCGCCCGCTTCAATCGTGACGTTAGCGGCAGAATTTTTAATCGTGTCTTTAGCGTCGCCGCTTACAATGGAAGTATCACTACCAGAATTTTCTACGTGATTATCATCTTTGCCAGCGTCAATCATAACTTTAGCGCCGCTATTTGAAATTGTATCGTTGCCCGCGTAACTGTTTATGCTGACTTCATTGCCCGTACTATAAATGCTGTCAGCTTCGGCAGTACCTTCAACGGTTACGCCGTCATCGGAGTTATATAATTCAGCCATGAAAATCAGCCCCCTGTTTAATGCGTAATTCGTAATGCGTAATTCGTAATGAAAAGTTTTTGCGCCAAAAGAAAAGAAGTTTAATAAAAAAATTAATATTTAATACGCCCTAATCAAAATCATATAACAAATTATATTGCAAAAAAAAATGGCAAGCAAGCTGTAGGAAAAAAATTCTACTGCCCACTTACCATTAAAAAGTTAATCGGCGGAAATTCTAAGTTGATGAACTGCGCTTTTCTCAACGTCAATTTCCGAACCTGTACGAAGGAATGTTTCAAAAATTTCATTGGTTATCGTGTTGACTGCCTCGACATGAACGCCTGACGCATCAACTTTGAATGTAACTTTAATCGGTGTATCGCGTGAAGTTTCAGGCGGCAAGTTCACCACAAGTTCACCTAAAAGTTTGACGTTATGCGCGGGGTCTGTAGCTTGAGGGTTGCCGTCTTCATCAACGCAGGGAATAATTGTATCTTCAGTAGACATATTTTCAAAGGCACGAAGGCGGACGCGCTCTTGATTATTTTCAAGCGGATAATAAGTTTTTGAAAAGACGGCGGGCATTTTCTCGCCAATCTTAATAAAGTTTTCCAAAACGTACTTTTGCTTATTGCCTTTCGTGTCCATAACGCCAGGACCAAATGAACGCGGCGTTTGGTCTTCAACGTCAAACTTTGCCGTCAACTGTTCAGCGTGTTCAGTTGGTGTACCGTCACTTTGAACTTTAGAAATTGCGCCATTGCCAACAGAATTTTCCTCAACTACAAGCATACTTGCATAAATCGCGGCACCTTTTGCAACGGCTTGATCGGGATCGTGCTGTTGAACTTTGCCAGGGAATTTTTTGTCAACGGCGTCTTTAATCATCGGCATATACGTTGAACCGCCTACTAAAAGCACCGTATCAATCACTGCGGCTGGAACTTTATCAAGTGTCGCGTCAACAAAATTCATCGTCTTTGCAACTAAATCGGAAGTCATACGCTCAAAATCTGCACGCTTAACTAAAACTTCAGTCCGTGAACCGTTTACGTCAATTCTGACCTTAGTTGACTGCTTTTTACTAAGTTTGCGTTTAGCCTCTTCAACTTTACTGCGAATATCTTGGCGCGTTTCAGCTTCAATATCTTGTGGCGTAATTCCATTTTCATCACAGCAAGCGTGTAAAATGTGGTCAAAAAGTTTATCGTCCCAATCTTTACCGCCTAATCTATCGTCGCCGCCAGTTGCAAGCACGTTAATTTTCTGTACGTCGTTTCCAGAATCATTTTGTGTCATCGTCATTTGAACAACGGTAACGTCGAAAGTTCCGCCGCCTAAGTCGTAAACTAAAATAGTTCTGTCCTCTTGAAATTGACGTGCGCAATAACTCAACGCCGCCGCCGTTGGTTCATTAAGCAAACTCAAGACGTTAAGCCCTGCAAGTTCTCCAGCCTGTTTTGTAGCGCTACGCTCTTCAAGTCCGAAGTAGGCGGGAACGGTTATAACAACATTTTCAATCGTGCCGCCTTGTGATTCGACAAGATTTTTTAAGCGCGTCAAAATTAAAGCGCTAATCTCAACGGGCGTATAAGTTTTGCCGTCAAATTCATAGACGCGGTTATCAGGCTTGCCAATTTCACGCTTGACGAATTGAACGACGCGATCGCCATCGGTTTCAATATTTTCCTTAGCGGCTTGACCGACGACGACGCTATTTTCATTCTCAAAGAAAACGACAGACGCCACCATATTTGAATCGTCTTCGTTATTGCGGATGACTTCAGGGTTGCCGTTAGCGTCAAGTCGCGCTATGCAAGAATAAGTTGTCCCTAAGTCTATGCCGTATGTACTCATTAAAATTTTTTCTCCTTTCGATAGTAGCTTTTAGAATTTTTCATCACTAACTACTGACTACTCACTACTGACTACTCCCTATTAGTTGCAAATTCAGATTTAGATACATTTACAAGCGCGGCGTCGAAAACATAAACGTCGACGTACTCACGATAAAGCGGGCGTCCATTACGTACAACACCTGCGCGGCGACTTTTAGCAACTTTATTGTGCAGTTCAGGATTTGCCGTAGCAATGGTGTTGATAATCTTCGTTAAAAGCGCTCGGCGCGGCTCACCTTTAGCCGACGTGAAAACTTCCGCGTCATAATCCGCTAAAATATCTTCCAACTCGTCGAAAAGTAATTGCAACTTCCGCCGACTTCTGCCCATAATACTTTCATCGTCCAACAGTGACCGATATTCAACGCAAACCGCCGCGATAGCTTTTAAAATCGGCGTGAATTGTTCGCCGCGCTGTTGTTCGCGGAAAATTTCAAGTTCTTCCTGCATACCGCCGCGTACTTGATTTTGAAAGTTGACATTTTCGCGCAGTACTTGCATTAAGCGCCGCGAAATTTTTTGTTGCTCTTCTAAAATCGTATGAATCATTTCCGCTACATTTAAATCCAGCGGCGTTGAATCTTCGGCAGTTTCTGCGTTAAATTCTGTTTTATCCTCCACAATCACTACTCCTAATCATCATTCAAACTGTTCATAAAATAAATTTTGCCGTCTTCATCGCCGTCCGTCAAAAAATATCCTAAGGCACGGCGATAAATTTTTTTGTCATTCATAATTTCATT
>JAFSUE010000305.1 GCA_017445435.1 Selenomonadaceae bacterium
ATAAGTAAGAGTTGCATTTTCATTCCTCCATCCTTGTTGAATCAAGAATTAAGAATTAAAAATTAAGAAATAATTCTTCATTCTTAATTCTAAATTCTTAATTCATTTCATAAAGCCTTCGTAGTGCCGCATAACGACCATTGCTTCAATTTGTTTCATCGTATGAAGCGCGACGCTAACCACGATTAAAAGTGCCGTTCCGCCGAAGTAAACGCCCTGAATATGAGTTGCTCCACCTATCAACGTTGGCAATACTGCGATAAACGCTAGGAAGATTGATCCTGCAAGCGTCAATCTAGTTAAAACTTTGTCGATAAAATCTTCCGTAGGTTGACCTGGTCTGATGCCTGGAATGAATGCGCCGTACTTTTTCAGATTCTCCGCCATATCAGGAATTTTCACCGTAACTGCCGTGTAAAAATACGTAAAGAAGATTATCAGTACAACGTAGATTGAAGTTTGCAACGGCGTCCCCCATTGCAGGTACGACGCGATTTTCTGTATTTCAGGATTTTCAATAAACTGCACAACGGTTATCGGGAACATCAGCACGCTTGACGCAAAAATTATCGGAATAACGCCAGCTTGATTTACTTTCAGCGGAATGTGGCTTGAATGTCCGCCGTAAGCTCTCGACCCTGCAACACGTTTTGCGTACGTTATCGGTATTCTTCGATACGCCGCCTCAACGTAGATAACGAAGACAATCATTGCTATTGCGATAACTGCGAACAGTAACACGCTGAAATAGCTGACTGTACCCGCTTGCAAGTAGCTGAAGATCATTCCAAGATTTTTAGGAAGTGCCGCGACAATTCCCGCAAAAATTATCAGCGAAATTCCGTTGCCAACGCCCTGTGCGGTTATCTGTTCGCCAATCCACATTAAAAGCGTTGTCCCTGCCGTCAACGTTATCGCTATGATTAGAATGTTGACTGGATTGGGATTTAAAATCGCCGCTTTCAAGCCGATTGACATTCCAATAGCCTGCAGGAAGGCTAAGACCACTGCTAACTTACGAGTAACGCGCGTAGTTTTTTTGTGACCTTCTGCGCCTTCCTTAGACCATTGCTCAAGTGTCGGTACAACGACCGTCAACAGTTGCATAATGATAGCCGCGTTGATGTATGGCGTGATACTCATTGCGAAGATGGAAAATTTACTGAATGCGCCGCCAGAGAATAAGTCAAGCAGTCCAAATAAACTTCCATTGTTAAAAAGTTGTTCAATCGCCGTTGGATCGACGCCTGGTACTGGAATGTGCGTCCCCATTCTGAAGACTGCAAACATTATCAACGTGAAGATGATACGTTGCCGCAGTTCAGGGATTTTAAAGATGTTTGAAAGTGCGTCAAGCACGTTAAATTACCTCAACCGTGCCGCCAGCCGCTTCAATTTTAGCTTTAGCGGATTTAGTGAACGCCTGCGCCTTAACAGTTAATTTCTTCGTAATTTCGCCGTTGCCCAAAATTTTAATGCCGTCCAAAACATTTTTCAAAATGCCGTATTCGACGAGTGCAACTGCGTCGACTTCCGCGCCGTCATCAAAACGGTTAAGCGTTTCGACGTTGACTTCAGCAAATTTTTTCGCCCAAATATTTTTGAAACCGCGTTTCGGCAAGCGACGATAAATCGGCATTTGTCCGCCTTCAAAGCCTGGACGTACGCCACCGCCACTACGTGCCTTTTGACCTTTATGACCGCGACCAGACGTTTTGCCACAGCCACTGCCAGTCCCGCGACCTACACGTACTTCCTTTTTGCGTGAACCGTCGGCGGGTTTAAGTGTATGTAAATTCATAAATTAAGCCTCCTCCGACTTCACAACTTTTTCAGCAATCGCTGGACCTTTTTTTACGTCGACAGATTTTTTTTCAGCTACAACTTTTTCCTTAGTGACAGAAACTTTTTCTTCAACAGGATCAGCTTTAGCCGCAACTTTTTTAGCCTTTTTATCAAACTTTACGGCGTCTGCGTCTGAAATTTCTTCGACGGCTACCAAATGTTTGACTTTGAAAATTTGTCCGCGAATTGTTGGAACGTCAGGCAGTACTGAAATTGAATTTAACTTACGAAGTCCGAGCGAACGAACAGTTTTTCTTTGCGTTTCGGGACGACCTATAAGGCTTCTTTTCAGCGTAACTTTCAACTTAGCCATTACAACGCCTCCTTACACAAAAAGTTCAGCGACCGTTTTGCCGCGCAGATTTGCGACGACTTCGGCACGTTTCAACATTTTCAAACCTTCGAGAGTTGCACGAACCATATTGTTAGGATTGGACGAGCCGAGCGACTTTGTTAAAATGTCGTGAACGCCAGCAAGTTCAAGTACGGCACGTGCAGGACCACCAGCTATAACGCCAGTACCTTTTGACGCTGGACGCAACATAACGCGACCTGCTCCAAATACGCCAACTACACCATGCGGAATTGAACGATCCTTTAATGCAACGTCGATAAGATTCTTTTTAGCATCGTCAACGCCTTTGCGAATCGCTTCAGGAACTTCAGCCGCTTTGCCGAGACCGACGCCGACTTTACCATTTTTGTTGCCGACAACGACCAACGCGCTGAATGAAAATCTGCGACCACCTTTAACAACTTTAGCGACGCGATTTATAAATACAACTTTTTCCTCAAATTCAGGAGTTTCGTTGACATCATTTCTATCGTTTCTGTCATTTCTATCATTTCTAGGCACGCTTTCAACCTCCTTTACTTAGAATTTTAATCCACCTTCACGAGCCGCATCAGCAAGCGCCGCAATACGTCCATGATAAATGTATCCGCCGCGATCGAATACGACTTCAGTTATACCTTTTTCAAGTGCCTTTTTAGCAATAGCCGCGCCAACTTTTTTAGCGCCAGCAATGTTGCCGCCGTTACCTTCAAAATCTTTTTCTAAGGAACTAGCCGCAACAATCGTAATACCTTTTTCATCGTCAATAATCTGCGCGTAAATTTGCGCGAGACTGCGGAATACACTTAAGCGTGGACGTTGTGCAGTTCCAGAAAGACGATTTCTGACGCGCTGATGACGTTTAGTGCGCGATTTCTTTTTATCCACTTTCAGAAGCATTTCAATCCCCCTTTTTTTCAAATTAAGAATTAAGAATGTAGAATTAAGAATTTTTAATTCCTAATTTTGAATTTTAATTCTTAATTATTTTTTGCCGCCAGCTTTACCTTCTTTACGGCGAATATGTTCACCAGCGTATTTAACGCCTTTGCCTTTGTAAGGTTCAGGTTCACGCCAGCCGCGAATATTAGCCGCAACTGCGCCGACAAGTTCTTTATCAATGCCGTGAACAGTAATTGTCGTAGCAGTAGGAGCATCAAGGGTAATTCCTGCAGGCGGTTCAATCACAACAGGGTGAGAGTAACCGAGCGCAAGTGAAAGATTTTTTCCCTGCTTAGCGGCACGATAACCGACGCCATTAATTTCAAGATTTTTTGTAAAGCCTTGCGTGACGCCGACGACCATATTATTAATCAGCGTGCGGGAAAGTCCATGCAAACTTCTGTGTGTTTTATCATCGGAAGGACGCGCCACAGTGAGGACGCCGTCTTCAATGGTTATTTTCATATCTTTATTGATCTTACGGGAAAGTTCACCCTTCGGACCTTTAACGTGCACCAAATTTTCCTCATCGACGTTTACGGTAACGCCAGCAGGAATTGTAATCGGTGCTCTTCCAATACGTGACATTTCAGCACCTCCATTTTAGCTTTTAGCCTGTAACTTGTAAATCTTCCTACCAGCTACCAGCTATTAGCTACCAGCTAACATTACCAAACGTAGGCGATAATTTCGCCGCCGAGTCCGACTTTTCTAGCCTCTTTATCACTCATAATACCTTTTGACGTGGAAATAATTGCGATACCGAGTCCGCCAAGTACACGCGGTAAATCTTTTTTGCGCGAATACTGACGAAGACCAGGACGAGAAATGCGCTGAATGCCAGTAATAACTTTTTCACGATTGGCGCCATACTTCAGGAAGACGGTTAAAACGCCTTGCTTATTGTCCTGCGCGAATGTGTAATCTCTAATGAAACCTTCCTGCTTGAGAACTTCCGCGATAGCGGTTTTGATTTTCGATCCAGGAATTTCAACTTTATCATGATAGACAGAATTAGCATTGCGAATGCGCGTAAGCATATCCGCAATAGGATCAGTCATTGCCATAGGAAATCGATATCCTCCTCTCTTAAAATTTTTACCAACTAGATTTCGTAATACCAGGAATTGCGCCAGCGTAGCTCTG
>JAFSUE010000306.1 GCA_017445435.1 Selenomonadaceae bacterium
CATATAAGCTTTAAGCCTTGCCAAGTTAGCTTTTACAACTTCATTCGTCGTGTTGACTTTAGCGGCAGTCTCCAAATCTTCAAGCGCGTTGTCGTAAAGTCCCTGTTTAATGTGTGCAATAGCAATTTCGTTGTACGCGTCGACAAAACGAGTTTCAATCTGCAACGCCCGATTAAAATCTTTAATCGCGCCGTCAAAATCATTCAACAAAAGTTTTAATCTGCCGCGATTGTAATAGCCCGTCTCAAATCTTGGTTGGAACTTTAAAAGTTGGTCGTAAGTTTTAATTGCCGCGTCAAGCTTATTATTTTTCTCCTGCGCTAATGCTAAATCCCAGAGTACGTCGGTATTTTCAGGCAAAATTTCAGCGGCGGCTTTAAAATCTTTTTCTGCGCGGACAAAATCTTTGTTGCCGTAATGAATTAAGCCAGTCAAAACCAAATTGGCGGCTTTATCTTCAGGCGTATCACTTTCGCGCGTAATTGGAACGTTTACTTCGCCAGAATACATAGCTTGAGCCTGTTGCCATAAAGCTAAAATATCTTGCCCGTAATTATGACCAGGTGACGCCCAAACGCCATTTAAGCCCGTCCAAGTGTGAATTTGTCCGTAAACGTCGCGGCGATTGTTTACGATATGGTCGTAGCGCGGATCAATATTTTCAAATTTAGTTGGACGTGTAGACGTATAAACTAAAAGGTGTTGAATGTGAGCGCGTGCGCCAAGTTGAGGTGTTGCAAAGTAGCCACCTTTCACGCCGCCGCCAGTCGTACCGAGTCCGCAAAAATTATTTTGGTCTGGCGTAACATCGCCGCCGTAATTCCACGTGCCAGTTTCTTTAATCGCTTGACAAAGTGCAATATCAGCGCGAATGCCTTCAGCCGCGCCCTCTTCGTAATAGTAACGTACAAGGTCTTCGACGCTACAATTAATTTTTGGATTAGGATTGCGAAGTTTAATGAACTTCACCATTTGTTCTTGAGTTGCTACAGGTTCACCGAAAATTGTTATGTCTTCTGGGTCTTCGCGCAGAATAATTTTTGGAATGTCTTTAGGTCCTGCGTCTTTCAACTCAATTTGCCGTGAATGATTTCTAGCGTTGTTGACAGCTTCAACATCTTTACAGCCAATCGCCGCGAAGAGAAATAAAATCGTCAACGCTACAGTTAAAAAATTTTTCATTTAGAAACCTCCAATTTTTCAAAGGGAAATTTTTTTTTACATAGAATATATTAGAAAACAAATTTGCGAATCTGTCAACTGTTGAGGGGGAATTTTTTATGAAGATTGCAATGGCGAATGATCACGCTGGAACTCAACTTAAATTTGAAATTAAAAAATATCTTGAAAGTCAAGGTCACGAAGTAAAAGATTTTGGCACGTATGACGAAGAAGGTTGCGACCTTTCGGACTTCGTTTATCCTGCGGCGCTGGCAGTTGCTAAAGGCGAATGTGATCGCGGAATTTTTGTTGACGGCGTTGGTTATGGAAGTGCGCTTATCGCCAACAAAATTTATGGCATTTACGCGGCAGTTTGTCAAGACCCGTTTTGCGCTCAACTTTCGCGTGAACATACCGATTCAAACGTACTTTGCATTGGCGGAAAAATTATTGGCGGCGCTATCGCTATGGAGATTGTCAAAACTTGGATGAAGACTGAACCTTTGACTGCTGAAAAATATCGTCGTCGCGTCCAAAAAGTTGCGGACATTAACAATAAACATTGTGTTCCCGTTAAATAGTTGACGCGAAAAACTTTAGCAGAATACAAATTTGGAGCTGTCGAAAATTCGGCGGCTAATTTTTTTGCTAAAATTAATGTGCTGTGATAAAATAATTTTGGTGATTTAGTTGGATATTTATTGTGAACTGTGAGATTTAAAATTTGTTTGGGACAATGAAGAAAATGAAAAAAATTTTGTAAAACACGGAATTTATTTTGAAGATGCAATTCGAGTGTTTTTAGATGATTTCTGTATAGATGACTTTGACGAAATTCACAGCGATTTTGAAGACAGATACAAAATTGTAGGTAAAGTTAGAGACGTTCTGGTAGTAATTTATACAGAACGCGGTGATAAAAACAGAATTATTTCTGCGAGACTTGCTACCAAAAGAGAAGAGGAGGATTATTATGGACAATTTTACAGAAATATAAATTTTTGTAAATTAGGGGGAATTTTTATGAAACTGTTCAAATTTTTGTCAGTTCTTGTATTCGCCATAATGTGTTCAATGTATTTTTCGGAGACGGCGTCGGCTAATCCGTATATAATTTATCACATTGAACGTATTCGTTTGAATAATCAAGGCGAAGTCAGGATTGACGGATATTTTGAAAATACTGGCGACACAGATGCTTACGTCAAATGGCTGGAATTCGACCTTATACTAACGGCAGACAACGGTCAAGAAATGTGGTCAGATTA
>JAFSUE010000307.1 GCA_017445435.1 Selenomonadaceae bacterium
AATGCCGTTGTTATTCACGATTTTTTTCAACGCATCAAAAATTATCGTCACATTGCTACACGTTACGACAAATTATCCGACTGCTTTTTAAATTTTATCATTCTCTCTTCTGTGATGATTCAAAGTTAGACTTTACCAACACGCCCTAAATGATTTATCGAGCCTTTAGATTGTCTGTTTGTATGAAATGGCAAATTAGGCTTGCGACATACTTTTTTTATACGGACTAGTCTGACTATACGGACACTTTTCTCTATGCCGAAAAAAACATAATAAACCACCGGTGCAAGTATAAGTTAGCAATTTCAAAGGTAAGTCGATTTTTTTTTTTGGCTTTAGAATGTGTTTTCACAAGCGATTAGGTAAAGAAGGTAAAGGCAGAGAGAATTATTCAGCCAAGCAAAACTTCTTTCCACTATCCATCGTTTTGGGTTGCCTTTTTCTCTTTGTCATAGTCAATGCACTCACTTGCATAAGCGGTCTTTACGGATTGAGAATCGATTAAAGTATAAGAAGAATTAGGATTACGTCCGGCTTTCTGTCGGTTTATTTTTACTAAATGCTCCAAGATTTTATCCCACAAGCCACTTTCTTTAGCTCGGCAAAAAAAACTATAAACAGTTTGCCTATCTGAAAAATAATGCGGTAATTGTCGCCATTTACAGCCGCTGTCTACCACATACAAGACGGCGTTTAGTAATTCTCTCTCTGTACTTGTATTCTTTCATTCCGACAAAAAGAGTCTCAATAACTGCCCATTGCTCGTCTAATTTGCTCGTTCTAAATATTCTTTTTTCATGCTGTCAGTATACTGCTTTTCTACTGTGCAAACAGCTTCTAAGTTTTTCAATAATTTCAGTCAGCGTACGTTCGCCGACTGATTCGACCGCCGCAAATACCGCGCCTTCAACCAACGGACAATCAATCAGCTTGACATTATCGCTGTCAATATCTTCAAGCACCATTTCTGCCGTCATCACCGCGCTTCCCATATCAGCCAAAACAATTACGCCGTCATCAGTGTAAATCGATTCAACGGCATTTTTAATTTTGTCGTAGCTTGTCCCGAATGCACCGTTTGCAAGTCCGCCCGCCGCCGCAATGGGAACATTCGCCGCCGTCATCTGCGCAACTTCCATAACGCCTTCGGCAAGTTTTTGACTGTGTGAAACAATTACAATTCCGACCATAAGCTAACCTTTCTTCAATACGTCCAACGCCGTTTGCAAAATGTACAGTGACGAAGTGGCGCCGGGATCTTGATGCCCGATACTGCGTTCATTCAAATAAGCCGCGCGACCTTTCGTGGCAATGATTGTCTTTGTGTATTCAACGCCGTTAATCGCCGCGTTCACCGAATCTTCAAGCGCAAAAATTAAATTTTTTCCGCCGTCAATGCCGCCTTTAAGAGCTTTATAAGCGGGGCAAAGAGCATCAAGCATTGTCTTTTCACCTTCAACGGATTTACCGCGCAATTTAACGCCTTCGACAGCCGCGTTAAAAGCCTGTACAAATTCTTCGTCAGTCAAAGTAAACTTGCCTTTGCAAACGTTGCCGGCCTTCATAAACGCCGTGCCGTAAAGCGGACCCGACGCGCCGCCGACAGTCGAGACAAGTTGAGTTCCAACGCCTTTCAAAATTGAGGCAATATCTTTATCGGCAAACGTAGACAATTTTTCCTCAATGCTTTTAAAGCCGCGTGAAAGATTTATGCCGTGATCGCCGTCGCCGATTTCGTTGTCAAGTTGTGTAAGAAAATCTTTTTCAGCGTCAATTTTTTTAGCTACGGCGTCGATAATCTCAATAATTTTTTTCGCATCAATCAAATTTTTCACTCCTTAAACTTTCACAAGCGCGAGAGTATCACAAGGCGCGTCATAAAGTTTTTTAAGTTCGTCGTCAAGTCTCAACAGCGTAATGGAAAAGCCCGCCATTTCTATTGAAGTCATAAAATTTCCGACCATTGTATCATAAACTTTGACGCCATTTGTCACAAGATAATCCTGCACAAAATTATTTATGATGTAAAGTTCCATTAACGGTGTCGCGCCCATGCCGTTTATCAGCACGACAACTTCACTTCCTCTGAAGTCAAGGTCTGCAAGAATTTTATCAAGCAAAATTTTTGCGATTTTATTTGCCGAAGAAATTTTATCGCGATAAGTGCCGGGTTCGCCGTGAATGCCTATGCCGATTTCAACTTCATCATCGGCAAGCGTAAAGCCCAGCTTACCTGCGGCAGGAACAGTACAAGGCGAAATTGCCATACCCATTGAGCGAACGTTGGCAATGACTTTTTCGGCAACGCGTTTCACTTCATCAAGCGTTGCGCCTTCCTCCGCCTTTGCACCGGAAATTTTATGAACGAGAATTGTACCTGCAACACCGCGCCGCCCCGTAGTATAAAGGCTGTTTTTAACCGCCACGTCATCATTTACAATCACGCTGTCTACCTTAATATCTTCGTCCGACGCCATATCAATAGCCATTTCAAAATTCATAACGTCGCCGGTATAATTTTTCACAATGCAAAGTACACCTTGACCGGTTGCAACGGCTTTAATGCCTTCAAAAATTTTGTCTGGCGTAGGTGATGTGAAAACGGTTCCCGCTACCGCGCAGTCCAACATTCCTTTGCCGACATAGCCGCCGTGCGCCGGTTCGTGACCACTGCCGCCGCCACTTACAAGAGCAACTTTGTCAACTTTTTGATCTGCGCGGACAATGACGTTTCCGCAGTCAAGCTTACGTAATTTTTTTTGCGCCGATTTTACAAGACCGAGAATCATTTCATCTTCGACCTTGTCAACGGCGTTAATCAATTTTTTCATGCTATCACGACCTTTCAAATTTCTTGAAACTGCTTTTGAACTTTGAAAAAACACTCATTTGCAGCCGTCATAGTTCAATCAATCCAGCGAAAAATCGCTAATTACTACGCTACAGGTCAGTGTACGTGATGACCCCATTCCGAAACGGCGTCACTGTTTGCAAGTCACGAGCCGTTAATTATTTTCTACATTTTTGTTAAAGTGGAAGACTAACCGTTATTTAGATTTTAAAATCTGTAGTGGTGAAAGTCAATGTTGCAGCTTATATCGCCATAGCTAAAGTTAGCACTTGTGACACTTCATACTTCACTTTAAAAACCTTCATAACTTAGTGTCATAATTGAGTGCGTTTCTTTCGTTGCAATTAATCGCAACTAATATTTTTTTACTGATAGTCAAATTTTGGTTGAAGGGAAAAGGATTCGGCGGGGTCAATCCAAAAAAGCTGACTATCTTTTACTCAAAAATGGCATCATTCTGCGGAGTCGGGGCTTCAGCAGGCTATGGATTACGCTCAAATTTTACATGTGCCTTTCTTCCAACGGTAAATATTTCGTCGAACACGATTTTCTCACAGGCAAGGAAAAAATTATTCTTACTTCAGACCACTGTGATATTTTCAAAAAAGTTAAGCCGCGATATTATCAGCGCATTGCCATTGACAAAACTGTTCAAGTCGTCGTTGCTGGGCTAAAACGTATTCTTCTCGTTATGACTACCGACACGGGCAAAACTTTTACTGCTTTTCAAATTGCCTTCCACGTCTTCATGAGTTTGTACCACCAACCGGCAGGTTATGAAGGCGACGAACCTTTCAGACAGTTCAACCCCGAATTTTTTAATTGGGTTATAGTTGACTAGTGTCACGGTAGCACGACAGCCGATTCGGAATGACGACGCAGCTTGAATTATTTTAGCGGTGCTATTCCTATTGGTTAAATTGAAAACGATTCTCAGCCGCATTTTTTTTATTATATCTAACAAAAGATTTAACTGTAGCGCAACGGCTACTCTATCTCTATTCTCACTATTTTATTTTTTTTGTGCGCAGGCGGTGCCGCCGCCGCTAGGCATCAGGCGGCAAGCGTAGCGTCCGCCGTTGCGCTACAATGTTTATAGAGCTTACATTGTTTAAGGGTTTTTGGCGGGGGTCGAAAAAGCTAGATGTAGCCTAGCTAAAACCCCATTTTTTTGACTTAAAAATGTCGGCTAATGTACTATGCAACGTCGGCTAATGTACTATGCAACGTCGGCTAATGTACTATGCAACGTCGGCTAATGTACTATGCTAGACGCCGCCTTGCTTGTAGCGTTATTTTCAGAAAATTAATCAA
>JAFSUE010000308.1 GCA_017445435.1 Selenomonadaceae bacterium
ACTAGAAAATGTCTTTTGCTACGATTATTGTTTGATCGCGATTAGGTCCAACAGAAATAATTCCCACGTCAATCTTCGTAACTGCCGCCATACGTTCAAGATATTTCCGCGCGTTGACTGGCAAATCTTCATACTTTCTGACGTTTGAAATATTAACTTTCCAGCCGTCAAAAGTTTCATAGACAGGCTTAACCTTAGCTAAAATTTTTAAACTGGCGGGAATTTCGTTAATAATTTTGCCGTCGACTTCGTAAGCCACGCACATTTTAATTTCGTCGAAACCGTCAAGAATATCTAGCCGCGTGACTGCCATATAATCGACGCCAGAAATTTGACCAGCATATTTGACGACACAAGCATCAAGCCAACCAGTTCTGCGCGGACGCCCTGTCACTGTACCAAATTCATGACCAGCCGTTCTAAGCTTATCGCCAATTTCATTTAACTGTTCAGTTGGAAATGGACCTTCACCGACGCGCGTACAGTAAGCTTTGACGACGCCAATAATTTTATCAATTTTTTTCGGCGCAACGCCAGCACCAACTGCAACGCCGCCGCTAATTGGATGACTTGCCGTAACGTAAGGGTACGTGCCGTAGTCAATGTCAAGCATTGTCGCCTGTGCACCTTCAAATAAAATTTTCTTGCCCGCGTCAATTTCATCATTCAAAAAGCTAATCGTGTCGCAGACGTACGGCGCAATTCTTTCCGCGTAACCTTCATATTCAGCTAAAATTTCATCGTAGTTAAGCGGCTCGTGATTGTAGGCTTTCTGCAGGATAAAATTTTTTTGGTCTAAAACTTCACGGCATTTAGCGGCAAATTCTTCACGGTCGATTAAGTCACAAATTCTAATACCGATTCTGTCTGCCTTGTCAATGTAGCATGGACCAATTCCGCGTTTAGTCGTACCGATTTTTTTATCGCCGCGCAGATTTTCATTAAGTTCATCAAAAATTTTGTGCCAAGGCATTACTACGTGAGCGCGATTAGAAATTTTTATGTTGGACACGTCGACGCCGCGATTTTTTAAAGCGTCAATTTCTTCCAGAAAAACTTGTGGGTCGAAGACGACGCCGTTAGCAATGACGCAGGTTGTATCTTTACATAAAATTCCTGACGGCATAAGGCGCAATTTATATTCTTCGCCGTCAAGGCAGACGGTATGTCCAGCGTTGGAACCGCCTTGAAATCTGACTACGGTATCAGCCTGCGCGGCAAGGTAATCGACAATTTTGCCTTTGCCTTCGTCGCCCCACTGCGTACCATTTATGACAACTGTTGACATTTTAAAACTATTTCCTCCTCCATAATGTTCTTGGAAAAAATCTTTCGCGTTAATTATCGCATTACCAAAAATTATTTGCAAGAAAAATTTAGTGAATAGTTAGTAGTTAGTAGTTAGTAGTGAGTAGTTGGTAATGAATAAAAAAAAATCCTGAATTTAATTTTCAGGATAATTAAATATTGAACTTTTAATTCTTAATTCTAAATTCTAAATTCTTAATTCAACTCACGCTCCTTGCCATTGCTGGGTACTGCGATTGTAATTGTAACGCGCACCGTTGGAAAGTTGGAAAATGGAAGTGACTTCAGCTGTATTGTGGACGTTTAGGAAAGTGCCGCTGTTAAATCCAATCGCTACAACGTCGCCAACAACTTCGGCGGAGGTAATGTCGCTTAAATTCGTGTCGTACAAGAAAATCACGTCGTGCCCTTCATTCGTATAAATCATGTCGCTACCTTCAAATCTACCTGCGCGGAAAATTTCAGGACCTTGACCGCCTATTAAAGTGTCCGTCGCTACGCCAACGCCGCCCCATAAAGTGGAAACGCCACTTCCACCAATAATTACATTGGGCTGATCATTACCCATTAACGTATTGTAGCCAGAACTTGCGCCCGCGTTAATCGTGCTAACGTTCGTGAATTTTTGTCCGCTATCGCCGCCAAGCCAGATATTATGACCGCTACCACTTACCATAATTTGACCAGGTTGGCTGAAATAATACATATTGACATCGTCGCGATAATTCAAGCTTGTTGACGTATTCTGCGCGATTTTGTAGCGGTAAATATCAGCGCCGTTGCCAGAAAAGAAAATTGGGTCGTCGTCGTAAGATGCGCCGTCAGGTTGCAGTTGCATATAATTTCCGTCCGACATATTGAAGGTTATGGAGTAAGCGTCACGATTTATACTGCTATAGTTCACGTTTGACAAAACTACAACGTCTGAATAATTTGTTTCGCCAGTAGCAAATTTTGTTGCAACGTCACGCGAATTGCCTTCGTACCAAAAATAATTTCGCCTTGAACTGCCGACTAATGTATTTGAACCGCCGCCAGCTCCCCAAAGAGTTGTTACGCCTTTTCCAGAAATGATTGAGTTTGAACGCGAATTGCCAGTAATGAAAAGGTCGTTATCATTGTCGCTATCATCAATCACGCGAACTGTTGCAAAAGCTCCCGACGCATTATTCAGCCAAATATCTTTGTCGTACTTACTGCCAACTTTCAACGTTGCGCCGTCCAAGATAAGGCTACGTTCCCTTTCTTCGCGTCTATAATAATCGTCGTCGTAATCATCATCATAATAATAATCGTCGTCATCATACCAATAATCATCGTCGTACCAGTAGTCGTCGTAATCGTACAAGCTACCATAACGGCGGCTACTGTAAGGATAGCTATAGTAGTTGCCGTAATAATTGCCGTAGTTGCCGTAGTAGTCGCTGTAATACGTTCCAGAATTTCCATAATTTCCGTTTCCATAATTTCCGCTGACATAGCTGTCTTGGTACCAGCCGTCGTTGTCGTAGTCGTCGTAATAATACCAATCGTCGCTATCGTCGTAGTAATAATAATCGTCGTCATCTTCAACGTAATAGCTGTAGCCGAGTTCGTTATTATCGCGAACAAGGATTTTTGCGGAATCGTCGCCGCTAAAAATTTTTCCGTCCATATTTATTTCCTCCTTATGTTAAAAAATTTTTTTATTTCGTTGTTCATTTTATTTATCGAAATTATTTTAGCAGAACTTTTATAAAAGAATATTTTTGTAGATTAAAACTTGATAAAAAATTTTTTAAGTTGCCGTTAAATCAATGACGCGGCATTTGTACGCGCCGTAAACGCGGGGAATTTTTTCAGCAGGCTGTCCATAATTTGCCAAAAGTTCATTAACGTATTTCATCACAACTTCGACGGAAATTTTTTTCATACATTCCAGATTTTCAGCGCCGCTTTTCGGACAAGTATGTTGACCGCAAGGGTGACAAGGTACTGGCGATTGAATTAAAACGTCTTTGGCGTCGTAAGGATAAAATCCTGGTACAGGTGACGCGCCAAACATTGTAACGATTGGAATATTTCTCGCAACGCCTATGTTCATTGGACCTGAATCCGTCGTCAAGAACAAAACGCATTTATCTAAAAATCCCGCTACAAGCGCTAAGCTAAACTTTCCAGTGAAAATTTTCAGCAGGGAATTATTTTTTTCCGCCATTTTGTCAACGCAGTTTGTAACAATTTCTTCGTCCATAGTTCCGCCGAGAAATGCTACACCGTAACCGCGCCTTATAAGTTCGTCCGCGCAGGTTGCAAAATAATCGTCAAGCCAGCGTTTAGTATTCCAGCTTGCACCGATATTAAACGCTACAACTTTTGTATTGGCGGGGAAACTGTCATTAAAAATTTTTTCAGCGGCAAGTTTATTTTCGTCGCTAATCCACATTTCCAATCCGCCGTCATCAAATTCAGTAATGCCGACGGCTTCGCGCAGTACGTCGAAATGCGATTTAACTTGATGTTGCGAACCTGGCACGTATTTAGTCTTCAAGCCATGTTTAATGTGACGAGCGATTGAAGGATTTAACATAGTCTTTGTGAAAAAGATTGAAAAGAATGGCTTTGAGTAGCCGACAATCTTTTTAGCGCCACTGAACGCCGCCAATGCAGACGCCCTTTCATTGCGATGAAGATTTATCACGAGGTCAAATTTTTTCGCGCGAATTTTGAAAATAAATTTGGCGAAGTTGATTAAATTGTCGTCGACGCCTTTTTTGTCAATCAAAATACATTCGTCAATATGTTTGTTGAGTTGTACAAGGTCAGCAAGTTTTTTATCGGCAAGTAAGGCGATATGTGCGGCAGGAAAATTTTTCCGCAACGTCCGCAAAGTTGGCGTGATTAACATTAAGTCGCCAAGATGCATTAAATTTATAACTAAAATTTTTTCGTACATAATTTGTAGACAAACCGTCCTTTGAAAATTTTTGTGGGCAATAAAAATTTTTCTGCGCGTCGACGATAAAATAATTTTGTTGTATAATATCACAAATGAAAAATTAAAAGCTAGATATTGAAAAACAGATTTAATAGGAGGCATAATTTTGCAAAGACAAAGAACTTTGAAAAGTTCGGTTGAAAAAATCGGCGTTGGGTTGCACTCTGGCGTAAAAGTTCGATTGCGTCTTAAACCTGCGGAAGTTGACAGCGGAATAATTTTCGTGCGAACAGATTTAGACGGTACGCCGAAAATTCACGCGACGGCAGATAATGTGACATCGACTTTACGCGCTACGACGATTGAGGAAGGCGGCGTAAAAGTTTTTACGATTGAACACCTTATGAGTGCATTAAATGCTTGCGGGATTGACAACTGCGAAATTGAACTTGACGCCGAAGAACCGCCCGTACTTGGTGGCAATTCGATAGATTTTTTTGAAATGATTCAATCAGCTGGAATTGTTGAACAGGAAAAGGCGCGGCGTGAAATTCATTTGGAAAAAATTTATCGCGTTGATTCGGACGACGGCAAAAAATTTATACTCGCGTTGCCTTACAATGGATTTCGCGTAAGTTTCACGTCAATTAATCCTCACCCCATGATTGGCATTCAGTACGGCGATTTTGAAATTACTGAAGAAATTTATAAAACTGAAATTGCACCTGCGCGGACTATTGCTTACGAAAAAGAAATTGAGGCGCTTAGAAATATGGGCTTGGGACTTGGCGGCACGATTGAAAATGTTATAGTCTACAACGACGAAGGCTGGCTGAATCCGCTGAATTATTTTGATGAACTTGTACGACACAAAATTTTAGACGTTATCGGCGATATGCGGTTAGCTGGAATTTTTAATTGCCATATAATCGCGTCGGCATCTGGTCACGCGCTGAATACTAAACTTGCTAAAAAAATTTACAACGACCATAAATAAAATTTAAAAGCTGAACTGAAAAATAATTTTATGTACAGTTCAGCTTTATTTTTTGCGGAAGAAATTTTTTGCCGCAGATTTTATCCAGCTACTGTGCCAGACAACGTGCAAAATTATTCCTATCGCCATAATGTAGCCTGAATAAATATGAACTTGCCGTATGATATAGCGCATTTCCCAGCCGCCTGGTACAAGGTGAAAATCCATTACAATCCCCGTAACAATGCAAGTCATTCCGCAGATTAAAAGTACTATGTCAAGCAAAAAATTTTTCTTCATAAAAACTTCCCTCGCTATCTTCAACAAAACTGCATAAAAAATTTTAGTGGATTGTACCATAAAAAATTTTTAAGCGGTAAAAAAATTTCCCTAACTATGATTATTTTCTGAAATAAAAATTTTTCTGAAATTTTTGGAAGGAATTTTTCATAGCGCGTAGAAATGCTAAACTCAAAAGTAATTTAGCGTTAAAGTCAACGTTGCTTGAAAATATTTTTTGGCGCGTTGAGAATTTAAATCAGGGGGGATCTCTATGAGAAAGACAGAATGCTTGGGAATGATTCTTGCAGGCGGACAGGGCAGTCGTCTTAAGGCTCTTACAAAGACCGTTGCGAAACCTGCCGTACCTTTCGGCGGAAAGTACCGCATTATCGATTTTCCGCTTTCAAACTGCGTGAACTCGGGCATTACGAAAGTTGGCGTTCTCACACAGTACAAACCTTTTGAATTGCATAATTATCTTGGCGCGGGCTCCGCATGGGATCTTGACAGAATCGGCGGCGGCGTTTTTATTTTGCCCCCTTATGCACGTGAAAAAGGCGCTGATTGGTATCGCGGCACGGCAGACGCCATTTATCAGAATTTGAACTTTATTGATCTCACGGATCCCGAATACGTCTTGATTCTTTCCGGCGACCATATTTATACAATGGATTATTCATGGATGCTTGAGGCACACAAGACTAACAATGCCGACG
>JAFSUE010000309.1 GCA_017445435.1 Selenomonadaceae bacterium
CCTTTATCGTTACAAAATTTTATAGCGTCCATTGCACCGTCAATCCACTGAAATTTTTCCACTTCGTGAAGGTCGATAATGTCAACGTCAAGCACGCCGTCACGGTCAAAAAAAACTGCGCGGTTCATAAAAATCCTCCGTTCTATAAAACATACGGTAACTGCGCGGTTAAAAATTTTATTTTGTAAGTTTATCGAAGTCAGCCTGCGGGACGAGAGTTACAAGCCCCATAATCGCTAAAATTTGTTCAAGTGCAGTTCGCGGCGACGCAGTATTTTTCACGACGTAATCAGCCGCTTTCCACTTGTCAAATTCTTTATTATTTTCAGCTTGTTCCATATAATAATTTATTTCTTCGTTGGAACAGCCAAGCCTTAAAAGGCGTTCGACGAATGCTTCATCGTTAATCATCAGAAAAATTGTAACCAAGTCTTGATTGATGAACTTCATCAAATTTTTAATGCCGCCCGTGTCCATCATAATCATTATGCTAACTTTGTGCTGTTTGTAGGAGTCCAACACGTCATCTTTGCGGAAACCGTAGGCGCTACCTTGATAGGTATTGTTGATTATAAGTTTTTCGGCGGCGTAATCTTCCTTGCTAATCGTGCGGAACAATCTGCGCTTAGCCGCGAATTTTTCTTCAAAGACGCGAGTTGTAAGCGACGGTATGTAGTGAATCCCCATTGACATAAGCTGTGATACCATTGTCGATTTTCCCGCGCAATGTGGTCCAAGAAACGCATAAACTTTATTTTTAGCCATCGCCAAACCCCCATTAATTATTAGCAACGTGTAATTTAATTTGAAGAAATGCTAACAAAAATTTTTTGAAAAGTCAATGTTTTAACGCGCTGAATTAAACGACGCAGAATATTTTTTTATTTCATTGCCGAAGGAAATTTTTTGCGCAGAATATAAGATTATGTTAAACTTTTTTGCGTACAATTTGATTTGGAGTGATTGACATGAAAAATTTAGTCATGGGCGTTGCGGAAGGTTACGGCTGGTACGAATTGGAACCGTTCGTACGTTCATTTCAGCGCCATTGTGAAAATACTGATTTAGTTTTGTTCGTCGACAACGTTTCAAATTTTACACGCGATAAATTGAAAAGTGAAGGAGTGGAACTGTTGCCGTTTCCCGACGAATTTAAAGACGGGCTTGTAGTCAATGCGCGTTGGAGTATGTACAAAAAATTTTTTGAAGAGCGCGGCGGCGATTATCAGCAAGTTTTTCTGACGGACACCCGCGACGTAATTTTTCAAGAAAATTTGTTTGAACTCTACGCTGACAGTAAAAATTTTTTATGTTACACGACGGAAGATGAAAATATTAAAAATCCTAAAGAAGCTATAACTTATGGCTGACTAGCGCGTTTCTTTGGGCGTGATGAATCTGAAAAGTTGGGCGACAAAAAAATTATTTGTTGCGGTACAGTTTTAGCGACGATTGATGAGGCAAAAAATTTTTCCGCTAAAATGATTGAAATTCTTCAGCGCAGT
Organism: Selenomonadaceae bacterium; assembly: GCA_017445435.1. Lineage (GTDB taxonomy): Bacteria > Bacillota > Negativicutes > Selenomonadales > Selenomonadaceae > Quinella. Next base: position 1,506 of record JAFSUE010000309.1, read on the forward strand.
ACAAATTGGGGCGACGAACAAGCGGCGATGAATTATCTTGTCTATGAAAATCTTTTAGACATTGAAAACATTGTAGAATTGAACTGTTACAGCGGAAATATTTTGACGGCGGGAATGTTTTATAAAAATCATCTAATCACGATTGACGATGAAAAAATTCTGCGCGGTGACGGCGGCGTACCTGCGGCAGTTCATCAATACACGTGGTATCCTGAATTGACGCAACTTGTAAATAAAATTTATCGCGAAAAAGATTTTCAGCCTGACGAAAATTTTTCAGACTTGCCAAGTATGCTTGATCAAATTATTTGTACAGCGAATGTTGATAAGATTGACTACGCCCACATACTCTTCACAAAATATTTGTACGGCAAAAATTTTAGCGGCTATGGCAATAAACTTTTGACGCTTTGGGAAATTATTTCGGACAAAAATATTTCGCCTCAAAAGATTTTTTGACGCTGTCCATGCAATGGGCGCTTATCGGCGCGTTCAACAATTTTTCCGTACAGCAAATTAACAGGCTGAAAGATTTAACAAATTCTTCCATAAAAAATAATTCTGTCGTAACGTTGCAGTTCAAAATTTTCATTGGCTCAACGCTTATCAGGTGGCTGAATAATCTTTGCGATAAGAAAAGATTTAGTAACTGCCTTGAATACGTCGACACGCTTAACGCGCTGAATGTTCCAATGGATTCAAGCGTTTATCTTATTCAAGCAAAAATTTATCGTGAACTCGGTATGAAGGCGGAGGCATTGGCGGCGTATGAAAAGGCGCTTAACGTTTGAAATTATTTTTTCTCCAATTCAGGGCGAATTTCATAATAATCGGACGGGTGCGCGGTAAAGCCTTCAACATTCGGTTTCATAACGAAAGTCATTTGTAAATGTGCCGCGTAGAAAAGGGCGCAATCGTCTAAAATTTGTTGGGACATTTTTATTGCAATTTCAGACCGTTTATCCGCGCCGAAAGTGTTATGCAAATCATTTTCAAGTTGCGTTATAATTTCGCTGTCGTAAAAGCCCGCGTTGTCAATCGCGCCGTCAATAATATGGCTTGTAAAGTAATATTCAGGGTCGCCAGTCGGTGCAGTAACAATCGCCTTGCTGAAAATGTCGTACTCGCCATTCTTCAAAAAAGTTTTGTAGTTGTCAGTGGCGTTGACGTTCAATTTAATTCCAATTTCTTTTAAGCTAGCCTGCGCGGCTTCAGCCAAAAGTGGAAGTTCCTGCCGTGAAGTGTACGTCAAATAATTCAGTTCTAAATTTTTACCGTCTTTATCAATGTAGCCGTCGCCGTTCGTGTCAATCCAACCTGCGGCATTTAAAAGTTTTTTCGCGCCGTCAATGTCATAAGAAACGCCTGTAACTTCATTGTCGCCGAAAGATAAATTTGCTGGGAAAGGTCCAACAGCTGGCGTACCGTTGCCGTTGAGTAAAACTTTCGTGAAATTTTCCTTGTCAATCGCCATAGAAATTGCGCGGCGAACATTGACATCTTGAAGTGCAGGAGTTTTGAAGTTAAAGGCGGCTTGATAAACTCTCGACGTGTCAGTTTGACTAAGTTTATATTTATTCGCGTCGTTGAAAAGTTTCAAGCTGGCGTACGGCAGACCTTGTACCGCGTCAAGTTCGCCGTTTTGCATTGCCATAGTTAA
>JAFSUE010000310.1 GCA_017445435.1 Selenomonadaceae bacterium
AGTGCGTTTACTCCACTTTCGAGACTTATTAAATCATTTCCATATCCGCCGTTAATGGTCAAGTTTTGTGGACTTCCCAGAGCCAAAATAGTATCATCTCCGTTTCCTCCAATCATTGAGCCATTAGTATTAGTTTTACTGCGGATGTAATCGTTGCCAGTGCCGCCATTAATCGTAATTCCTATGCCGCCACCATCTTGATAACTTTGAGTTCCACCTGCGATTAAACTGTCTGCACCATCGCTACCTTCAATAAACGCGTGGTCACTGTTGCTTACATACACGGTATCATTTCCATTTTCAGCGCGAATTGTAATATTGGAACCTTCACCGACAATATAATCATCACCCGCGCCACCGTTGATTGAATTACTGTTGTTGCGAGCGGAAATATAGTCGTCGCCATAATCGCCGCTGATAGTGGCATTACTTCCTACTACACTAACCCAATCATTTCCAGCACCGCCGATTATCGACACATTATTTGTAGCCTGATTATTATTTGAACTACCACTTTTAATACTGTCTGCACCATCACCGCCGCTAATTGTTACAAATCCATAATTATTACCTTGATAACTGTAAGTAAAAGCGTTAAATACTGTATCATTGCCGCCTAGAGCATTGATAAATTGTTGCGAGGCAGTAACCGAAATATTATCGTGTCCCTCCGTGCCGCTAATCGTCTCAACAAAGCGCTGAATATCAAACACAAACTTTTTCATAAAAAATCCCTCCCAATAAAAATTTCTATAAACGCAACTAGTGATTAAATTTGCGCTAATTTTAACGGGGGGGGGGAGTTCGTCAAGCATTCTTTTGAAAATTTTAATTAAAAAATAGTTAAAAATAATTATATTCTGACGCTGTAACTTAGAATAACCAAAAACATTTTTTCATCTCAATTTTAAATTTTTTTTCATTATAACATTTTCCGCGCAGTTGTACAAAATCTTTTGGCTATGCAGAAATTTTTACACTCAATAAAAAATTTCTACACGAAAAATAAAAAATTCAGAAAATAAAGCTTTTAATTACTAAAAAGTTGTGGTAATATGTAACTAACTCTTAAGCGTGAGAAAAAAATTTTTTTGAAGGGAAGAAAATGGATGACGACACTTTTAGAGAAAACGCGAAAGATTAACAAGCTTCTGCAACGTTCTGAAAATGTCGAGTACGACAGCATTTCAAAAGTTTTAAGTAGCGTACTCGACGCTAACGTTTACATCATGGACAGGAGCGGAGAAATTTTTGGTTACGCCTTCACGGACAACTTTGAATGCCAGTTGATGATTGAAAAAGTTATCAGCAAGAGCAGGTTTCCTAAACCGTATGTTCGCTGGTTGAATCATTTGGACGAAACGCAGGCGAATCGTAAAACGCGCAGTGGAACTTGTGCTTATGATGAGCGGTCGCGCTGTGCATTCGACAGCAAAAATACAACGATTGTTCCAATTTATGGCGTTGGACGGCGAATCGGCACGCTTATAATTGCGCGTTACGACGAAGATTTTACCGAAGATGATTTACTGCTTGCCGAATACGGCGCAACCGTCGTCGGAATGGAAATGCTTAGAGATCATACGGAAAAAATTGAAATTGAGGCGCGAAAAAAAGCTACCGTTCAAATTGCGTTGGCTACGTTGAGTTATTCCGAATCTGAAGCGGCGATAAATATTTTGAGCGAACTTGATGGGCGCGAAGGTCTGTTAGTTGCGTCGAAAATTGCTGACCGCGTAGGAATTACTCGTTCGGTTATCGTCAACGCCCTGCGCAAGTTTGAATCTGCTGGCGTAATCGAATCAAAATCTCTCGGCATGAAAGGTACGTACATCAAAGTTTTGAATGAGTACTTGCTGGACGAAGTTAAAAAGCTTAAGCGTTAAATTTGTCGAAAAAATTTTTAGCGACGTTGAAAAATTTTTGACGCCGCTTTTTTTTATTTAGTTAGTAGTTAGTAGTCAGTAGTGAGTAGTTAGTAGTTAGTAGTTAAAAGTCCTATCCCGCTACCACCTAGTTAGGAGTTTGTTTATGACAGAAAATGAATTTGCGACGAAAATTTTTGACGCCAACGGTAGAGCGTACCTTGTCGGCGGCGCTGTTCGTGATAAAATTCGTGGCGTTGAATTTCACGATAGGGATTATTGCGTAACTGGTTTTACGGAAAATCAGCTGACAAAAATTTTTCCACACGCCGTAAAATTTGGTAAAAGTTTTCCAGTCTATTCAATCGACATTGACGGCGCGAATTGTGAAGTTGCATTAGCCCGTACTGAAAAAAAATTTGGCAGTGGTTATCGCGGCTTTAAAGTGAAATTTGACCCGTCCGTCACGATTGAGCAAGATTTATTTCGACGCGACACGACCATTAACGCAATGGCGATTGACATTTTAAGCGGTGAACTAATTGACCCGTTCGGCGGCAAAGTTGATGTTGAAAATAAAAAAATCCGCGCAGTGTCGAAACACTTCACGGACGATCCAGTTAGAGCTTTACGCGCCGCACGTCAAGCCGCGCAGTTTGACTTTGATATTTGCGACGAAACTTTTGACGCTATGAATTTATGCGCCTTTGAACTTCGCGACGAAGCTGGCGAAAGAATTTTTTCTGAACTTGAAAATGCCTTGAAGACCGATAAGCCGTCAAAATTTTTCCGTAGCTTGGAACGCGCTGGACTTTTGGGCGTGACGTTTCCAGAAATTGACAATCTGCGCGGGAAAATTCAGCCCGTCGAATTTCATCCAGAAGGTGACGCCTACGAACATTCATTGCAAATTTTAGATGAAGTTGCCGCCGTCAATGAAAAGCCCGTCGTAAGATTTGCCGCCCTTGTTCATGACATTGGCAAAGGTACGACGCCGCTTGAAATGTTGCCGCACCATTACAAGCACGATTTACGCGGGCTTGACGTTTTGGCGGAAATGGATAGACGAATTAAATTGCCTAAAGATTGGCGAAAAATTGCCGTCTTCGTCATAAAAGAACATATGCGGGCGCCTGTCCTCACAATGGCGGGAAAGATTGTCGACTTGCTTATTAAACTGCACAATTCAAAAATTTCTGTTCGTGACTTCAAAGACATTATCAACGCAGATCATCACGGCTTGCCAGATTATCTTGCTAACGCTGAAAAAATTATCGCGGAACTTTTGAAAGTGTCGGGCAATGACGCGCCAGAAAATTTTACAGGCGGTGAAATTGGCGATTGGGTACGCGCTGAAAGAATAAGACGCTTTGTAGCAATGCGGAATGCTTAATGTTCAATTCTTAATTCTTCATTCTTAATTTTTAATTCCTTAAGCGCCTGTTCAAGTTGCGCTTGATTCGCCGCCTTGCCGTGCCAGTCAGCAACATTTTCCATAAATGAAACGCCTTTCCCCTTAACAGTCTTCATCAAAATAACTGTAGGCTTGCCACTGTTACGATTGGAATGAAAGAATTCAAACGCCTTTTCAAGTTCATCAAAATTATGACCGTCAATCTTGATGACGTTGCAACCGAACGCGTCAAATTTTTTGTCAAGCGGTTCAGAGTTCATCACGTCTTTAGTTTTGCCGTCAATCTGCAAACCATTCACGTCAACCGCAATGCAAAGATTATCCAGCTTGTAATGCGCGGCAAACATCAGCGCTTCCCAAATTTCACCTTCCGCCAATTCGCCGTCACCTTCAAGCGCGTAGACGTTTGAATCAAGCCCAAGATATTTAGCGCCTTTAGCCATGCCAGCCGCTACTGAAAGTCCTTGACCGAGTGAACCTGTTGACATATCCACGCCAGGCGTTGAGTTCATATTCGGATGCCCTTGCAAATGCGAGCCAATTTGCCGAAGTGTCATTAAATCTTCGACTGGAAAGAAACCTTTTCTAGCTAATACCGCGTAAAGTGCAGGGGCGCCATGACCTTTAGACAGTACGAAACGATCGCGTGTATTATCTTTAGGATTTTTAGGATCAACTTTCATTTCTTTGTTGTAAAGGTACGTGAGATAATCAGCCGCCGAAAGTGAGCCGCCGGGATGACCACTGCCAGCCGCCGTAGTACTTTTTAAAATATCTTCGCGTACGGTAAGTGCAAAAAGTTCCAATTCTTTTTTTTCATTGGGGGTCATAAATTTTTTTCCTCCTATATTGAAAGAGTTCATTTTCAAAATTTTAATGTGGTATCGTTGACAGGGTAATTGTAAAGTTTTTTATAGAAATGTCAAATTTCATTGAGATTTAAAAATTTTTATTGGGGCTTGCAATTTAAAAATATATCTGCTATAATCGCGCTTGCTTAAAAAATTGAAAAAAGTTTGCTGGTTTAGCTCAGTTGGTAGAGCAGCGCATTCGTAATGCGCAGGTCGTCAGTTCGAGTCTGACTACCAGCTCCATAAGAAATTAACGCCTCGAAAGATTTTTTCGGGGCTTTTATAGTTTTAAAAATTATTATGACGACTAAATTTTTTAAGGTGGAAAAATTTTTTTAGCATAGAAAATTTTTGACGCTACAATAAATTTTTGCCGTAAAATTCGCGGGTGTTGCGACAATCGCCAATAGTATTTTCGCCGCGTTCAAGCGCAATTAAGCCAGTGCGAATGACTTCCAAAATTCCGTACGGTTTCAGCAGACGTAAAAAGGCAGTAACTTTTTCATCGTTGCCAGTAATTTCAAAAATCAACGTCGTAGTTTGTACGTCGACAACGTGAGCACGGAAAAGTTCAGCTAACTTTAAAACATCAAGCCGTTTATCTTCATCAGCTAAAACTTTTATCATAGTCATTCCGCGCGTGACTGCCGTTTCTGAATCAAGCCGTTGCACTGCTTTAACGATTGGCATTTTCTCCAACTGCTTAATCATCTGTTCGATTAAATTTGCTTCGCCGTGAACAACAACAGTTATTCGTGAAAATTCTGGTGACTGCGTGACACCGACTGATAAGCTGTCAATATTAAATTCGCGGCGGCTAAACATACTTGCAACCCTTACTAAAACGCCTGGCTGATTTTCAACGTAAACTGATAAAACGTGTTTCATTCAAAGTTCCTCCAAAAAATTTTCAAAAATAATATCACGCGCCGCCTTAACTTTCAATAAAAAATTTTTTATGAATTGTCCTGTTGGAGTCTGTACGAAAAAAATTTTCCTGTTAAAATTATTAAAATGTGG
>JAFSUE010000311.1 GCA_017445435.1 Selenomonadaceae bacterium
AATGTAGAATTAAGAATTTTTTAATCTACTACGTGGAAAAATTCTTTGACGCGCGGGTCATCAATCTTTTTAAAGTTCTCCACCGTGTCAACCGCTATTAAATCGCCATTATAAACCATTGCAATCCTATCCGCAATTTTACAGGCGCTAACCATATCGTGAGTAACAACAATGCTTGTAACGTTCAACGCCTTTTGCGTCGAAATTATCAACTCATCAATCCTATTTGTAGTTATCGGGTCAAGCCCCGAGCTAGGTTCGTCGTAAAAAATAATCTCTGGACCAAAGGCGATAGCCCGTGCAAGTGAAACGCGCTTTTTCATACCGCCGCTAAGTTCATTTGGCATACGATCTTCAACGCCTTCAAGTCCAACTTGCTTTAACTTTTCGCGTACAATCTCACGAATTTTTTCCTTGTCTAAGTTTGTATGTTCGACAAGACCGAAGGCAACGTTATCGCCAACGGTCATTGAATCGAACAGCGCGGAATATTGAAAGACCATTCCCATTTTCAGACGAACGCGGGTAATTTCTTTTTCATCCATTTTAGAAATTTCGTCGTCACCAATCCAAATTTCGCCTTCGCTAGGTTTAATCAGCCCTATCATAAGGCGCAGTAAAGTTGACTTGCCCGAGCCAGAGCCGCCGATAATTGCCAGCGTTTCGCCCGTACCAATTTCCAAATTTATATTTTTCAGCGCCGCTTTAGCGCCAAAGTACTTGCTTACATTTTTTATCTTAATCATTTTTTTTATTAGTAAGTAGTTAGTAGTCAGTAGTCAGTAGTCAGTAGTCAGTAGTTAGTAGTTAGTAGTTAGTAATTTTTCCTACATCCTACTTCCTATCACCTGTAAATAACGAAAGTTAAAAGCGCGTTCAAAATAAATATTACGATGATTGACGAAACAACCGTTTTAGTCGTAGCTTTACCGACGCCCTCCGCGCCTTCAGGACAATTCAAGCCGTAGTAGCAACCTAAAACTGCTATGACGTTGCCGAAAAATGCCGCCTTAATCATTCCGCCAGTTAAATCGTACATCTTCGCGAAAGTTTTAATTGAGTTCATAAACATATATGAGCTAATGTCTGAATAGTAAACCGCAATTAACCAGCCGCCAAATACGCCGATTATATCGCCGTAAATAGTGAGCATTGGTACGACGAACATACAAGCTAACATTCGCGGAACAATTAAATAGTCAACTGGACTGACTGCCATAACTCTTAGCGCATCAATCTGTTCAGTAACTTTCATTGTACTAATTTCAGCCGTTATCGCCGCACCAACTCTACCCGCGCAGACTACACCAACTAGCACGGGTCCAAGTTCGCGTCCAATCGCTATTGCAATTACGCCGCCAACTGTTGATTGCGCACCGAAACGTATAAATTCATGCGCCGTTTGCAACGTGAAGACAACGCCCGTGAAAAGTAGCGTCAACGTCACGATTAACAGCGAATCTACGCCCAAGTGTGACATCTGCGCGATAATGTGTCCAATGCGCGGTTTGTGTCGAAGTTGCTTGAACGTGTCGACGTACAATAAAACGATTGTACCGAATTCTTCAAGCCGTCTTATGACGAATCCGCCTACTGACTCTAAAAATTTTACAAACAAAAACTTACTCCCTACTTCCTACTCCCTACGCCTTATTTTGCATGGCGCAGAGAATTGACAGGAATGTTAGCTACAAGCGCTACAGAATTAGCGTCATTCTCAAGGGTAATTTCCATAGCGCTACGGTTTATGTCCATATACTTCGACAGCACCGTTATAATATCGCCTTTGAGCTGTTCCATAGTTTCAGGAGAAACGCAGGCGCGGTCATGAATAAGGACAACTTGCAAACGCTCTTTAGCTATCTGCCCAGATTTTTTTTCAGATCTTCCGAAAATTTTCATAAGTACGTCGAACATAAGCGAGCCCCCTTAAATCATTCCAAACAGGCGCTTAAGTCTCGTAAAAAATCCGTCTTTAGGCGGTTTCAAAAAAGGAATATTTTCGCCACACATTCTGCCGACGATATTTTTGTAAGCCTGCGCGGCATACGAATCCTTAAAAAGAATTACGGGCTCGCCACGATTCGTAGCCATAACAACTGATTCGTCGTCAGGAACTTGTCCAATACAGTCAATGGACAAAATTTCGTTAATGTCAGCCATATCCAACATATCGCCTTTTTCAACCATCTGCGGACGAATACGATTGACAATAAGCTTTACATTTTCTTTATCAGCGCGACCAAGTTCACCGATAATTTTATCTGCGTCACGAACGGCGGAAATTTCAGGCATAGTAACCACAATCGCCCAATCGGCGGCGGCTATTGCCGTTTTAAATCCCTGCTCAATGCCCGCAGGACAATCAATTATAATAAAATCGAACTCTTTTTTCAACTCTTTGCAGAGATCGACAAGCTGTTCAGGATCGATAGCTGATTTATCTTTAACTTGCGACGTTGGCAACAAATAAAGATTGTCAAGCTTTTTGTGACGAACAAGCGCCTTTTTGTACGATACGCGCCCGCTTGTCACGTCGACTAAATCGTAGACAATTCTGTTTTCCAATCCAAGCAGCAAGTCAAGATTTCTCAAGCCAGTATCAGTATCAATCAAGACAACGCGATTTCCGCGCATTGCAAGACCCATTCCAATGTTAGCCGTCGTAGTAGTTTTGCCTACGCCACCTTTGCCGCTTGTTATAACAATAACTTCACTCATAAAAGTTCCCCCGTGTTAAGCTTCAGGTGTTAGCTTTTAGGTGTTAGGAAAATGCTAAAAGCTAATCCCTAAAAGCTATTCTACCGCATAATCGGTTCAAAAACAATGTAGCCATTCTTGATAGAGGCACGCTCCGCCATATTAACTTCTTTTGCATTGTCAGGGGAACGCGCGATAATATTTGCTATGCGAATCTGCATAGGCATTAACTTATCCGCTACAACAAACGCCGTTTCATCGCCATAAATTCCAGCGTGTACAATGCCGCGACACGTCCCGCGAATATCAACACTGCCGCCAGAAATTACCTGCGCACCTGGATTGACATTGCCGCAAATAAGTACTGATGATTCCGACCGAACTTCTTGCCCACCACGAATAGTTTTGTTAATAACAAGCATCGGACTAGCTTTTCTTTCAACTTGTTGCGGCTGTTCAAACTTTGCGGGCTGTTCAACTTCGACGGGCTTTTCACGTACTGGCGCGGAAAAATTTGGCTGTTTATAATCGTAGCTGAAAAGCATTCCGTGCCTATGAAACATTCTGCGTAACGTTTCGTTTTGTTCTTCGGTGAAGTAACCCTTCGGCATAAAAACCGTCGTCCCGCGAATAAAAAAATTGCTACCCATTTCAAGTTTGTTCAAAATGTTTGCTTGAACGTCCTCAAAATTTGCACCTTTGGCGAAACTGAGCTGTAGCCCCGACTTCAGCCCGCGAATTTTTACAATGTCACTCAAGAAAAATCACCGCCTATAAAAAAATTTATGTATAAGTCCATAAAATATTATACATAAATTGCGGAGAATTTCCATAGTTTTTTACAGATTTTTTTCATATTTTTTTCGACAGGGGGAATTGCCAAAAAATTTTCCTACGAAGTTACAACGCGTTCGATAATTTGCGCGACGACGTAAAGCAACATTCCAACTGCCGCGCCGCAAACTGAACCGTTAATTCTAATCATTTGTAAATCGTCGGAGACTTTGCCTTCAACAAATTCCGTCAACTCATCATCGCTGAACTTGTCAAGGCGTTCACGAATCATCGCGGGAATTGCATCGTGATATTCTTCAAGCATCTGCGCGATAAAATTTTTAACTAGCTTGTCAAACTTATATTGCAGGACAGGACTTTCTATGAACTCATCAATTTTTTCATCAATCAGCTTGTCCAAAATCGGATACCAAATTTGCTCGTGACTTTCAATTTCAATGATTCTGCTGACGTTGGGATTGTTAGCGGCTTGACGGCTAATCTTTGCCAAAATGACGGGATCAGTTTCGCCGCGTACATTTACATCAAGCCAATCTTGAATGTACTGCGCGGTATCAACTTTTTCTTTTAAAAGCGCCCGCAGGTTAGCTTGAAATTTTTCATTATCCATATCAGCGGCGGCGGCTTGTACAAATCGCGTGAAAGCGTCAATTAAGCTGTTCGCCATTTCAGCCGTTTCATTGTCGACCATACCTTTGACGTTCAAAACTTTCAGCGTGTCATTAATTTTCTTTTCAACGTTTTCATTGAGGATTGACAAAATTTTTTCGTCCGTCAAATTCATAGATGAAAGTACAAGCGCTCGCCCTGCTGAATCGCCTTCGTAAGCTTCGCGAAGGTCAACAATTTTTTTATAGATAGCGTCCTGCATATGGCGGGATTGCAAAATTTTTTTACCCGTCGACAAAAGCGCCGTCAAAATCTTTCGGCTATGTTTATCGCGGGTGAGAATTTTAACGGCGGCATTAGCAATTTTATCTGCGTCAAGATTTTTAATTTCATCTTCAAGAATCGGCGTCACGGCGTTAGCAATGGAGCGGCTGTCGGTCTGCGCGAAAAGTTCATTTAAAATGTCGTAGGCTAAATCTTTTGCCTTATCGCGTCCACGATATTTTTCAAAGTATTCAATTAGCATCTGCGCGGTATTTTCTTCGCGGATTGTGTCCATAATATTTTCTTTATTGAGGAGGTCACGGCTAACGAAGTCAATAATAGCGTCGGTGATTCGTCCACGATTGCGCTTTAAAATTTCCGTGCGGTAACCAATGCCTAACGGCTTGCGAAATAGCGCCGTCACTGCAAACCAGTCAGCAAGTCCGCCGATTGTCGCCGCAATAAAGCCGTGATTAAGTAGCCCTAAAAAAAATTGTCCTGTCGACGTAGTGACAAGATTTATTAACGGTGAAAGACTTGGCATCGTACCTGCCGCAAGTAAAGCGCTTGCCGCTAAAGTTGCCGTCGCCTTAGTTTTATTCTCCATATTTAACCCTTTCATACTTTCTAGCTTGTAGCTTGTAGGCTGTAGCTTGTAAGTTTTTATTTTCGGTACAAACAAATTCGCCGTCGAAGTTGGGAAATTTTACGTCAGAAATTTTTTCCGCGTCAACGACCGTCAAAAAAATTTTCATCGCGTAGGGGAGCAGTTCACTAAAAATTTCAGCGCCGCCGATGACAAAGTTTAGTGAGTAGTCAGTAGTCAGTAGTGAGTAGTTAAAAAGTTCATTAACACTATGAACAATTTCTGCGCCGTCAATTTTATCGATACTGCGCGAAAAAATAATATTTCTGCGTGAATCAAGCGGCTTGCCATTGGGAAAAGTTTGCAAAGTTTTTCTGCCGTAAATTACGGTGTGATTCAGCGTCAACGCACGAAAATTTTTTAAGTCTTCACTGATTCTGAAAAGTAAATCGCCTTTGTAGCCAATGCCAAAATTTTTATCGACGCAAGCAATTAAAGCTAGATTAAAATCAATCGGACTGCCGAAAATTTTTTGTACTTTGTCGCCGCGCAGATTGAACTTTATCGGCGAAATTTCGGCAAGCGGTATCATTGCAAAATCCCGTTCGTATAAAAATTTATGCGGTACGATTAAACGTTCAGAATTTATTTTCAGCCCGTCAATTAGCAAGATGTCAATGTCGATTAGCCGCGCCGCCCAGTGTTCGTGACGTACCGTTTCAATTTCCGTTTCAATTTTTTGTAGCGCGTCTAAAAGTTCAAGCGGAGCAAGTGACGTTTGAATTTTGACTGCCGCGTTGATGAAGTCAGGCTGATTCGTGACGCCCCAAGCCGCCGTTTCATAAAATGACGATACGCGCAGAAGTTTAACGTTTGAAAGATTTTTTATGCGTTCAATAGCAACGCGAAGATTTTTTACGCGGTCGCCCAAATTTGCGCCAAGTCCTAAATAAGCTATCATTTTGCACGAAAAATTTTTACTGCGGCGTCAGTGTAAGTCATTGGCAACGGTGCATTCGGCTTGTGCAAAGTTAGCGTCAAGCTATCAACTTTTTTAAATTCGGATAAAATTTTCGCGGCAAGTTCTTCAGCAACGGTTTCAATCAATCTGCGCGGAGTACCGCCGACAATTTTTTCAACAGTCAATATAACTTGCGCGTAGTCAACAGTGTCGTCGTAGCTGTCACTTTGTCCAGTCTTCGACAAATCTAAATCAAGTTCAAGGTCGACGTAAAATTTCTGTCCAAGTTTTTGTTCCTCAACAGTGCAACCGTGCCGCCCAAAAACTTCAATTCCAGTTAAAATTATTTTGTCGTTCATATTCACAATTCCTTTGTCTGAATTTTAAATGGGATTATATCAAACTGAAATTTTTTCTGTCAAATAATCTTACGGCGTCTTTATAATTTATAAGATGTATTCACAAGCGCTTCTACTTTTTCTTCGTGAATACACTTCCTTAGTTGCTGTTTGGCAAAAAATTAAAATATTTCGCTCGTTCTCATTTAATGGTAAAATAAAAATTAAAGGCGATGAATAAATTATTTAGACATAAAAAGGAGTGATTAAATTGTTATTGAAAGGTTACCAGCAAGCGGCGCTAAACAGCCTTGAAAGATTTTTGACGCTGATTTTTGAAACAAAGTCATTGAATGCGGCGTACCGTCAAACTTTGGCGGAAACAGACATTCCGATTGTAAACTACTGCGAAAATATCACGGGCGTACCGCAAGTTTGTTTCAAAGTACCGACTGGCGGCGGCAAAACTTTTATGGCGGCGGCGAGCATTCAACCGATTCTGCAAAAATTTCCGTCAAAAGTTATCGTGTGGCTTGTACCGAGTGAAACAATTTTGACGCAGACTTACAAAAATTTGAGCGATATTAAGCACCCGTACAGAAAACGTATTGACCGCGATAATGGCAAAGTTCGCGTCTACACGAAGGAACAACTTTTAGCTGGTGAAAATTTTTCGCCGCTTGAGGCTAACGACCAACTTTCAATTTTAGTTTTGAGTTATGATTCGTTTCGCCGTCAAAGTAAAGATTATCTCAAAGTTTTCAAGGAAAATCCGTGCTTTGAAAGTTTTGCCGCGCAGTTGACTGACGAAGAAATTTTAAATGACGGTGAAACAGATAAAAATTCGCTGATAAATATCATTCGCCATTACAAGCCGATTGTGATTGTTGATGAAAGCCACCACGCCACAACAAATTTAAGCGTCGAAATGCTGAAAAATTTTAATCCACGTTTTATTTTGGAATTGACGGCGACGCCGAAAAATACAAGCAACGTTATAAGCTATGTACCTGCGCGGGAATTGAAGGCGGAAGGTATGATAAAAATTCCGCTGATTGTTTACAACCAACACGCTAAAGGCGACGTAATGCGGCTTGCGATAACGTACAGAAACGCGCTTGAAAAAATTGCATTGAATGAAAATGAAAATGTTCGTCCGATAGTTTTATTTCAAGCTGAATCGAAAGGCAAAGAAAATCGCGCAACGTTTGATAAAATTCGTGACAGGCTGGTCAATCGCTATAAAATTCCTGCGGAAGAAATTGCAATAAAAACTGCGACGATAAACGAATTGAAAGGCGTTGACTTGCTGGCGGCTGATTGCAAAATTCGCTACATCATCACGATTAACGCGCTTCGTGAAGGTTGGGATTGTCCATTTGCGTACATTTTGGCATCGTTGGCGAATCGTAGCTCGGCAGTTGACGTTGAACAAATTGTCGGTAGAATTTTACGGCGTCCGTACACAAAAACTTTTAAAGCGGCGGCGTTGAATTTAAGCTACGTTTTCACGGCGTCTGAAAATTTCCGCCAAACTTTGGAAGTTGTAGCTAACGGGCTTAACGCGGCTGGTTTCAGCGAAGACGATTACCGCGCAGTTGAAGAATTGACGCTGTTTTCACTTGATGACGAAACGCCTACCGATGAAAATATTTCTGGTACTGCAAATGCTAATGAAACAATTTCAGCTGGCGAAAATGAAACGGCTGCAGAAAATCCTACTGATGATGACAAGCCGATTGATTCAGCTACTGAAGAGCGCGAAAAACTTTTCACTGAAACAGTTACGAAAAATATTTTGGCGACGGCAACTAAGACGGACGAAGATTATAAACGCGGCGACAAAGTTAAACCTGCTACATCTACGACGCAAAATTATTCTGATGCTGTAAATGAATTTCCAATGCAAAAAGAATTTCGCGGCGGGAAAATTTTGTTGCCGCAATTTTTTATGCGCGGTGAATTGATTTCACTTTTTGGCAATGACGAAGACGAAAAAGTTTCAAAGGAAGTTTTATGTAAAGGCTGTACGCTTGCAGATAAAGACGCTGAAATTGATTTTGACGACTTGCACAGAGAAATTGTTTCCTTCGACTTCCACAATAAAGCGGACAGATTGACGTATAAATTTCTGAATGAAAGATTTGCTAAAGAGATGATGGAACATTTTGACGCATTGCCAACGCCTGGCAAAATTCGTACCTGCGCGGGAAAAATTACGAAAATTATTAATGACCGCAGAAATTTTCCACAAGAAAAAGAACTTCGCGGCTACGTGACACGGATTGTAAGTTCATTTGACGTTGAAAGACTGCGTGACGCAATGCAAAATACGGAAGCTTACGCGCGGCGTATCGATAAAAAAATTGATGAGGTGTTGTTTGAATACGCGACGAAAAATTTTTTTGCGCAGATTGATTCGCGTAGAATTTTTGCTAAGCCGAATTACGAATTGCCCGCTACAATTACGCCGTCAGTTTACACGAAAAATATGGCTAAGGCGCTGTATACAGCAGAATCGGACGATATGAACGGCTTGGAATACAAAATTATTACGCGCGTATCTTCACAAGATAATGTGCGTTGGTGGCATCGTAACCGCGCTAAGAAAGAATTCTTCATTAACGGCTTTATCAATCACTACCCAGATTTTTTGGTAATGATGGAGTCAGGCTTTTTGCTGATTGTCGAAGTGAAAGGCGATGATCGCGACAATTCAGACTCTAAACAAAAATTAAATTTGGGAAAACTTTGGGAGACTAAGTCTAATTCTGAAAGATTTGCTTATTTTATGGTATTCGACAAAAAGCCGTTGGAAGGTGCGCTTACGATAGATGATTTTATGA
>JAFSUE010000312.1 GCA_017445435.1 Selenomonadaceae bacterium
GCCGAAAAAACTTTCCTTGAAAGAAAAGTTGAACTTGAAAAACTTTATTGCCGAAAATTTGACTAGCGTATTTGACGCGGGGCTTAATGACTTTGTCGAGTAAAAATTTTAGTGCGTGTTGAATAATTGAGTAGTACATAAAAGTAGAAAAAATTATGGTAATGAGCGGCATTTATGGCGCCTTGTGGAGTTGGACGCGGCGAACATTTTAAACTAGTGAGTAGTAAGTAGTGAGTAGTGAGTAGTGGTGAAAAACTACTGACTACTAACTACTGACTACTCACTAAAAACCACTAACTACAAACTACTCACTAAATTTGCGCCAAAAGAAAAGTAGTTTAATTAAAAAAATAATTATTCAACACAACTTTAGCGCCTTTGTTACAACGAATGCAAAGGCGTCTTTTATTTTTTAGTTTTGTATTTGTAGCACAGCCAAATAAATATCAGCCAAATGGGCGTAGAAATTACAGCCACACGCATTTCAGGAATTGTAGCCATAAGCGCCACGACGACTGCTAAAAATGCCAGCGATAAATAATTTGTGAAGGGATAAAGTATCGACGGAAATTTTGTCTTGTGACCGACCGCCGCGCAGTGCTTACGGAATTTTAAATGCGTCAAAATTATCATCGTCCACGTTACGATAATTGCGCCAGTCACGATTGACAGCAGGTACATAAAAATTTTGTTGGGGACGAGAAAGTTTAAGATGACGGCAATTAAAGTTATTCCCGACGATAATAAAATTCCGTTCACTGGAACTTTGCGGCTTGAAAGTTTTGAAAAAATTTTTGGCGCGTTGGACGTTTCCGCCATACCGTAAAGCATTCGTGAACCGCTATAACTTGCTGAATTGTAAACAGACACTGCCGCCGAAAGTACGACAAAGTTTAAAATATTCGCCGCTGAAGTTATGCCAAGCTTTTCAAAAATTTGTACGAATGGGCTAGCTTCCGTGCCGACTTCCTTCCACGACCACAAACTCATCAGTACAATCATTGTTCCGACGTAGAAAATTAAAATTCTGTAAATGACTTGATTTATTGCACGCGGTAAATTTTTATCAGGATTTTCAGCCTCACCCGCCGTAATACCGATTAACTCAATGCCGCCAAAGCTGAAAAGTACGGGAACCATTGAAAGCATCATTCCCCATGCGCCGTTAGGGAAAAAGCCGCCGTGTATCCAAAGATTACTAAAATTTTCTGGGAACGGTTTACCGCTTGTGAAGATTAAGTACGTGCCGAAAATTATCATAAAAATTATTGCGGAAATTTTTATCAGCGCCATCCAAAATTCAATTTCGCCGTAAGCGCTGACCGTCACTAAATTTATCGCCGTGATGACGACAAGGCAAATTAAAATTCCAATCCATTGTGGTATATCGGGAAACCAGTACGCTAAATAAATTCCGACTGCCGTTAATTCCGCCATTCCCATGACGACGTACACAAACCAATAGTTCCAGCCTGAAATAAATCCTGCTAAGTCACTCCAATATTTGCTGGCGTAGTAGCTGAATGAACCAGATACTGGCTCTTCAACTGACATTTCGCCAAGCATTCTGACGATAAAAAAAATAATCACGCCGCCGATTAAATAAGCTAATGCGACGGCGGGACCTGCTAAAGAAATTGTCGACGTTGAACCGTAAAATAAACCTGTGCCGACCGCCGTACCTAAGGCGATCATCTGCAAATGTCTATTCTTCAATCCACGTTTTAACTTGCTTGCATCTTCATTTTCTGTCATAAAAAAATTTTCACTCTCCTAATTTAAGTTTTCTAAATTTAAATTTTACCTGCGCGGTGAGCTCGAATATCTTGCCAAACGTCACGGGCTTTTTCATATAATTTTGGTGATTGAGTTCTAATTTGATTTGAAGTTATGATACTGCTGATAAATCGCGTTGCCTTGTCCATATCGCCAACCATAAAATAATTTACGCCGATAATGTAAGTTGCAACGTTGTCAGTCATTTTGCCGATTGGGTAACGTTCATTGTTGACGGATTTTTCAAAGAGTTCAGCGCACTTAGTTAAATATTCTTGTTCCTTTTCGGTATCATAATTAAGGCGACAAATCCACGCCATTTTCTGATATAGGATAGCTTGTCTGCCTAAAGATTTTTCAAACATATCTAGAAAATAAATTGCCATTTCATACAGCGTCAACGCCTCGTCTTTATCGCGAACTTCAACAAAGGGCGTTTTAAAATCGTTTTCATCTAAAAATTCTTTAATCGCCTTGCGAACACGATCAGGCATTCTCTCTAAAAATCTAGCGTCTTCCGCAGTATAGCCACAATGTTCGCAGACCCAAACGCCATATAAATAGGGATTAAAATTTTGATAATGCGTACAAAAATCAATGTCAACCGTTTCAGCGTTAAGGCGCGTTTTAACTTGGACGACGCGCGTTTTCTTGCCGCAGATTGGACAAACTTTTTCAGCAATGATAGTGTAGCTGACTTCGGCTTTTTCATCTGCATTTGAAATAGCGACTTCCTCTTCTTCCTTAGCCGCTTGATTTTTTTCTTTCATAAGTTTAAGCCTGTCACTAAGCATAGATTTTCTGTCGACTGGCTTAGAAGTTTGAGTTGCGGAAGATGGCGCGGCAGGTTGATTTCTATTTGTTATGCGGTTGCGAATTTGTTCACGCAATGACATAGCGGCACTGGCGGCGCCGTTCGACGTAATTTGTTTAACTGGCGGCGTTTCTTCAGTTGGAGGTTTACCGCCGCGCAGAATTATATAAAAAATTTCCTTGCAAACATCAACGTCGTGTAGGAGACTTAGAATAGCTACTTTATTGGGCGGACCGTCAACAGACGCAGTTATAGCTGAACCAGTTGGTCTTCCGCTATGACGAATAATATTAAAAATTTCTTGGCAAATATCCGCGTCACGTAGCAACATTAGAAATTCATTTTTTTCCAACTCGTCACCTCTTCCATTAAAATTTTTTTTTATTCTAACAAAGTGCAATAAATTTTTCAATAAGTTCAATTCCTTGTGATAATAAAATTTAAAAGTTTTAATGAATTAGAATTGTTTGTGAATAATTTAATTTTCTATCATATTTTCTTTTTATGCGCTTGAATACAAAGTGAAAAAAAATAAGCGCTTTTAATGTGCGCCAATACTTTTTCAAAGTTTACAAACAATCTTTAAAACTTGCTCAATAATTTGAATTTCTATTTTTTATTAAACGATTTACTTTTTACGCAAAAAATCATTACGCATTAGAAAATAATTCTGTCGATAAATAACGGTCGCCAGTGTCGGGCAAAAGTACAACAAAAGTTTTTTCTGCGTATTCGTCACGATGTGAAAGTTCATAAGCCGCCGCCAATGCCGCACCTGCTGAAATGCCGACTAAAATGCCTTCTGCGCGGGCAAATTCCCTACCGAATTTAAACGCGTCTTCATTCTCAATCGGTACAACTTCATCATAAATTTTCGTGTCCAACGTTGCAGGTACGAATCCCGCGCCAATGCCTTGAATTTTATGAGCGCCAGCAGTTCCCTTTGATAAAACGGGTGACGTTGCAGGTTCAACGGCTATGACTTTAACGTTTGGATTTTGTTTCTTCAAAAATTTTCCAACGCCGCTAAGCGTTCCGCCAGTACCAACGCCAGCAATAAATACGTCAACTTTTCCGTCAGTATCTTCCCAAATTTCTGGACCAGTTGTAGCTTCGTGAATCGCGGGATTTTCAGGATTGGTGAACTGTGACGGTATAAAAGAATTTGGAATGGATTTAGCCAACTCCTCCGCCTTAGCAATAGCGCCTTTCATACCTTTTGCGCCTTCAGTCAAAACAATTTCCGCGCCGTAAGCTTTCAGCAAATTTCGACGTTCAACGCTCATCGTTTCAGGCATTGTCAAAATTGCGCGATAACCTTTAGCCGCCGCGACGCTTGCAAGTCCGATACCAGTATTGCCGCTTGTCGGTTCAATGATAACTGAATCGGGTTCAAGCTTGCCGTCACGTTCAGCCTTTTCAATCATAGCCTTAGCAATTCTATCTTTGACACTGCCCGCAGGGTTGAAGTATTCAAGCTTGACTAAAATTTTCGCGTTAATTTTCATCGCGTCCGAAAAATTTTCAGCGTCAAGCAAAGGTGTATTTCCAATAAGTTCAGTTACGCTTTTATAAATTTTAGCCATAAAATTTTCCTCCAATTTTTTAATTTTTAATTAAACTACTTTTTCTTTTTGAAAAGAAAAAGTAGCAAAAAGAAAACATTACGCGCTTGTGTTCGCTAACGTGTTCATAATTCCAGCC
Source organism: Selenomonadaceae bacterium (assembly GCA_017445435.1). Taxonomy (GTDB): domain Bacteria; phylum Bacillota; class Negativicutes; order Selenomonadales; family Selenomonadaceae; genus Quinella. The sequence continues at coordinate 4,295 of JAFSUE010000312.1, forward strand.
GTAAGTTCGCTTCTACGTTACGGTATTTTTACGTTATGTACGTAGCTCATAACAAGCGCGATTACAGAAATTTTGTACAAAAATTTTTAAAGTGCCGCAAATCCTTCGTCAAGGTCTGCAATAATATCGTCAATATGTTCAGTGCCGATTGAAAGGCGAATCGTTGATTGAGAAATACCAGACGCGGCAAGTTCAGCGTCATTCATTTGGGAATGGGTAGTTGACGCTGGATGAATCACTAAAGATTTCACGTCGGCAACGTTGGCAAGCAGTGAGAAAATTTTTAAGTTGTCAATAAACTTTTTAGCCGCCGCCGCGCCGCCTTTAATTTCAAATGTGAAAATGGAAATGCCGCCGTTCGGAAAATATTTTTTATAAAGTTCGTGGTCGGGATGACTTTCAACGGCGGGATGATTAACTTTCGTGACGTTAGGATTTTTGCTAAGGTAGTCAACGACTTTCAACGTATTTTCTACGTGACGTTCAACGCGCAGTGATAAAGTTTCGACGCCTTGCAGGAGGAAGAATGCGTTCATGGGCGAAATTGCCGCGCCCATATCGCGAAGGATTGTTGCACGAATAAAAGTTGTAAATGCCGCCGCGCCAAGTGCTTTATAAAATTCGACGCCGTGATAGCTTGCGTTCGGTTCAACAAGCCAAGAAAATTTTCCTGACTTTGCCCAATCAAATTTGCCGCCTTCGACGATAATTCCGCCTAACGTTGTACCGTGACCGCCGATAAATTTTGTAGCTGAATGTACGACAATATCAGCGCCGTATTCAAACGGGCGAATTTGGTACGGCGTTGCAAAAGTATTGTCGATAACCAGCGGAATTTTATGTTTATGGGCAATGTCGGCGACGGCTTGAATGTCAATCAAATTTGCATTGGGATTGCCAACAGATTCGATAAAAATCAGTTGAGTATTTGGCTTAACGGCTTTATCGAAAACTTTAACACCTTTAGTTGGGTCGACAAAAGTTGTTTCAATGCCAAAGTCGGGCAATGTATGTTCAAAAAGATTGTACGTGCCGCCGTAAATTGTAGTAGCCGCGACGATGTGATCGCCTTTATGTGCCAGCGCTTGAACAGTGTACGTGACAGCCGCCGCGCCGCTTGCAAGTGCCAATGCAGAAGTGCCGCCTTCAAGTGCCGCAATACGTTTTTCTAAAATTTCCTGCGTGGGATTAGTCAAGCGTCCATAAATATTTCCAGCGTCACGAAGTGCGAAACGGTCTGACGCATGGTCGAAGTTATGAAAAACGTACGACGTAGTTTGATAAATCGGAACTGCGCGGGCGTCCGTGACGGGGTCGGCTTGCTCTTGTCCAACGTGCAACTGCAACGTCTCAAATTTTAACTTTCTTTCACTCATTTTAAAATACCTCCCAATTCTTAATTCTTAATTCTTCATTCAATTAAATTCCTTCGCCGTCAAGACCAGTAAATCTTTGACGAACGACGCGCTCAATTTGTACGACGCGCCCTTTCTGAATTTTTATCGAAAGTTGCCCGTAGTCAAGCGTAGAAAATTCTTGCTGAATATTTTTTTCAAGCACAGACAAATTTTTTTCGTCACGCGGCAAAATTTCTTCCTGCCAATCAGCAATTCGCCGCCGTTGTCGAACTTCAACTTGCATTAAGTAGCCGTCCTGCGCGATAAAAATAATTTCGCCATTTTGAATTTTCTGTAGCTCATTCATCACGAACTTTAAAACTTCGGCGGGAATTTTGCCTGCAGAAATTTTTTTTGCCATTGTCACACAACCTTAGAAAAGCAAAAAGCCCGCGTCAAGTTCAACTTTCGTTAAACTCCACAGGCTTCCGCTTATCGAATCACCTAAAAAAGTTCTCATTCATTATGGCGGCTATTTTACCGCAGAAAAAATTTTTTGTCAAATACCGTTAAAGCTTGAAAAAATTTCCCGCGCAGTGAAATTTTATCTCAACAAAAATATTTCACTGACGAAGACGACGACGCAACATAAAACTGCTACGCGAAATAAACTTGCGCCGAACCATGCCGCTAAAATTCCTACGATTAAAGCTAACGTTGCAGAAATTTCTGATTGTGTCGCGTGAAGTATCGCTGGGAACGTCATAACCGCCAATGTCACGTACGGCACGTAGTACAGGAAAGATTTTAGCGTCACGTTTTTTATTTCGCGTCGAATCAAAGTTAGCGGCAAAATTCGTATCGCTAAAGTTATCGCGCTCATCACGGCTAAATAAATGTAAATGTTATGCGTCATCAAATTTGCTCCAAATTTTATTTCAAAATTATTTCGTGCGGTACAATATCTGCGTCGTGATTCGCCAACGATTCAACGCAATTTTCATCTAAACTCATTTGTCGTATCCATTCCAAAGATTTCATTGATAATTCTTCATCTAATGCTGTACCTGGCGGTATCATTTCTTGCCAAGATTTTTTTGCATAGCCGCCGTCTGAATAAAGCAGTACAAATTTTTCCCCGACGTTAATTTTTATCGCCGTTAAGCCGTTCGTATGACCAGGTATTTTTACAAGTTCAATGGATTTATCGCCGAATAAATCAAAACTTTCACCGACAGGACCAATTCCATTTTTTTCAAAATCAAACGTTTCAAAGTCAATGCCGTCCCACATACTTTTTACGTAGCGAATAGGAAATTTTTTTGTGTCCTGCAATTCATCACGGCTCACTAAAATTTTTTAGCGTCTTTAAGTTGTCGAAGTCCGCTTGCGTGGTCTGTATGCAAATGCGTCATTATGACGTAGTAAATATTTTTTGGCTTTATGTTCAACTTTTCAAGCTGTTCAGTTACCGATTGACCGATTGGCAAAACGCCTTGATTCAAAAGAAAATGTCCTACGCCTAAATGTTTAACCTGCGCAATTCTATCGTACTCACCATTTGGGCTAATCTCTCTATGCCAGCCAGTATCGACAAGCAAAATTCCTTTTGGATGTTCGATTAAATAAGCCGAAACTGGCAACCATACGCGATTGCGTCTGCCGTACAATGACAGTAACGACAACTGCAAGGGATTAGGATTTTTAACTTTATCTTTGAACGGCAACGAATTTGAAACGTAAACTTTTCCTGTATGTAAAATTTTTATTTTGATTGACAATGTTAAATCATCTCGTCCAAAAAATTTTAATCGTCGTGAATTGGTTTAACGACGGCGGCAATTCCTGCAATTAAAATCGTCAATATAATTGTCCGCGTACCGCTAGAAATTTCGCTGAAAA
>JAFSUE010000313.1 GCA_017445435.1 Selenomonadaceae bacterium
AATTCTAAATTCTTAATTCAAAAAAGCCTATTCTGAAGGGAGCAATAAAGCGATTGAGATTTCTAAAAAGATTTTTTGCAGGCTTGCAACGTGACTTCAGAATATTTGTTTTCATATTGTTGCTACTGGAAATTTACCGCGCATTGTTCATCTTCATGATGTCCGATTACATAAGCGCAGGTACTGACAGTTCGCAAATTTGGCTGGCACAATTAGCTGGAATACGTTTAAGCTTAAAAACGGCTGGCGTAGTTACGCTAATATCGTTTGTCTTCGTCACGCTGATAGGCTTAACGTCACGACTACGACTAGCCATTGGAATTATAGCCTCATTAATTTTTTCCATACTGTTTATGGCGCGTTTTCCGTACTACCGAGAATTCAACGCCACTTTCGGTATGGATTTAGTTATGGGATTTCACGACGATATAATTTCAATAATCATAACGCTGATTCAAGAATACGGCGTCATTTGGCGGTTACCCGTCGCATTCTTTTTAACGATCGTCTGCATTTTCTTTTTAAGCCGTTTTTTACTGATAAAAACTATACCGTTGCCGAACCTTGAAACGCTTACTAAAAAAATTTTGTTCGTGACATGGACAGTTATTTGTATCGCGTTATTTTTCGTCTTTTCAAGATTCGGCGGCAGTTTAAGCTACGAAAGCGGCTTGAATTGGGAAAATTCCGGCTTAACGTCCGACGCCTTTTTAAATGAATGTATCTTAGACGACGGGCAGGCATTGTACCGCGCCTATTCAATTTCGCGTGATATGGAAGTTAGAGAAATTGCTGGCGTCGAACCTGACAAGATTAGAGAATACGCAAACTTTATTTCCCAACATAAAAATATCAATGCGCAGAGCCTTGAACCGTACCTTGAGCGAACGGCTGGCGGTGAACGCATTGAACGACCTAAACATATTTTCATTATCATGGGTGAAACGTGGATGCAATGGCCCATGCTTGGCAAGTACGCACCTTTGCACGTGGCGGACGGCATTAAATCAATTATCGCTGAACCGAACGCGTACTACAGCAGAAATTTTATGCCGACTGGCAATTTCACTTCAATTTCTTTAGAAGGAATTGTCACGGGAATGCCTGACGTAAATATAAATATAAATTATCAGCCGCGTACTTACGAAGAAATTTACATTCCCGCAATGGCGCCGCCGCTTAAAGAGTTGGGCTACCGCGTCGATTTTTGGTACGGTGGAGCGCCAAGTTGGGATAATCTTGCTAAAATGGCATTAGCTCAAGGCTTTGATAATTTTTACGGCTACCCTGACTTGAACGCGCCTAAACAGACGACGTGGGGAGTTAAAGACGGTGATTTATTTGACGCGATTGAACGCCATTTGCCTGACGAACCGCCGACAGTTCATCTGATAATGACGACGACTAATCATCCGCCGTACAATTTAGATTTAGCGGAGGAAGGCTTTGACTTTGCGGCGACGCTTGCTGAAATTCAAAAGTTGCCTAACGTCGACAATCCGCGACAACTTACCGTAGAGTTGGGGCATTATTGGTATATGGATAAAGTCACGACGAAATTTATTCGTTCCGTCATTGAAAAATATCCCGACAGTTTATTCATTGTGACTGGCGATCATGCACACAGAGTTGATCCAAGTAGCCGCCCGACGATTTTTGAACATGAAAGCGTACCGTTTGTAATGTACGGCGCTGGCATTACGAAAAATATTTTGCCGCGTGACGCCGTTGGTGGGCATATGTCGATTGTGCCGACGATTATTGAATTGATTGCGCCGCGTGGTTTCATCTACTATTCGATTATGCCGAGTATGTTTGACAGTTTAGGCGCCGCGTTCAATATTGATTCGTACATTACGCAAAATACTGCTGGGCGCGTTGATTCTGACGTTTGGGAAATTTTGCCGCAAGTTGCATCTGGCAGTTTGACGCAGGTTAATTTGTCTGACGAAAGAAAACACGCTATGGATGTTGTCCGCGCAATTCGTACTGTTGGCTGGTGGCTACTGACGAAAGGAGCAAGCATTTCTTAATGCGTAATGAGGAATGCGTAATGCGTAATGTAAATTTTTTGTGCCAAAAGAAAATGGTTTATATATCTTTAAAAATTTGTATAAATTCATCAACGCTAGCGGCACGATTAAATTTATTTCTAAGTTCAGCGCCGCCAGTTAAACCTTTCGTGTACCAAGCGGCATGACTGCGCATTTCACGAATGGCAACTTGTTCGCCTTTCAACTCAATCAATTTGTCGAAGTGACGACGCATAATCTCCGCCCGCTCTGCTAAAGTCGGCGGGGCAATTTTTTTGCCCGTAAGAAAATAATTTAAAAGCCTACCGATTATAAACGGGTTACCCTGCGCGGCACGTCCAACCATTACGCCATCAGCTTTTGTCACGTTCAAAATTTTATCCAGCGATTCAAAATCTTTCACGTCGCCATTTGCAATTACAGGAATTTTTACAGCGGCTTTAACTTTTGCAATTTCTTCCCAATTCGCCGCGCCTGAATAAAATTGTTGGCGCGTCCGACCGTGAACCGCGATAAAGTCAACGCCGCAACTTTCAAGCACCTTCGCAACTTCGACGGCGTTTAAATTTTCTTCGTCGAATCCCAACCGAATTTTCGCGCTAATCGGAAGTGACGTTGCCTTTCTAATCGCTGAAAAAATTTCGCCAATAAGTTTAGGATTTTTCATCAGCGCTGAACCTTCGCCGTTTTTAACAATCTTCGGCGCAGGACAACCTAAGTTGAAGTCGATAACTGCCGCCGTCCCTAAATCTTCAATAAACTTTGCCGCCTCCGCGCAGATTGTAGGATTTGAACCGAAAATTTGAATTGCGATTGGGCGTTCACTTTCCAGCGTCTGCAACATCGCTAAAGTTTTTTCATTGCGATAGTGAATGCCGTTGCAACTTACCATTTCGGCGAACATTAAATTAGGGCGTAGAGCGTAGGCAGTAGAAAGTAGATTTTTTGTAAGTTCGCGGACGATTGAGCGAAACGCTGAATCAGTGACGCCAGCCATTGGCGCTAAAAATATCGGCGCTGAAAAAATTTCGTTTACTGTCACAAAATCACCTTTTACTTTTCGGCAGGAATTTTTGATAATCGAAAGAATTATTCTAAGATACAGTAGCTGGATTATTTTTTAAAGGAGAAAAATTTATGCTTACACTTGAAAAACTTAATGAATTTGGAGTTGACACTAAGGAAGGGCTTACCCGTTGCATGAACAATCAGAAGTTTTATTTCCGTATGATTTCAATGGGATTGTCCAACGATAGCTTTGAAAAACTTGGCAAGGCGCTTGAGGAAAATAATTTAGATGAAGCATTTGAGGCGGCGCACGCTTTGAAAGGTGTACTTGGAAATTTGGCATTGACACCGATTTATACGCCACTTTCTGAAATGACTGAAATGCTCCGCGCAAAAAAAACCGCCGATTATACGGCGATGTATGAACCAATTATGGAAATGCGCAACCAACTTTTACAGATGATTTAATTATCTGGTAGATTGTAGCTTGTAAATTTCACTACTAACTACTAACTACTAACTAATTAAACGTTGACGCCAAAATTTCTGCCAAGCGCGGCAAGTCCGCCACTCCAGCCTGAACCGATAGCGTTAAACTTCCATTCGCCTTTGTTACGGTAAATTTCACCGACAACGACAGCGGTTTCAACGGAAAAATCTTCGCCCAAATCGTAGCGGATAAGTTCTTTACCCGTCGCATCATCAACTACGCGAATATAAGCGTCGCTGACTTGACCGAAAGTTTGTTTGCGTTCTTCCGCTTCATAAATCGTAACTGTAAAATCGATCTTGCTAACATAATCTGGAACAAGTGCAAGGTCGATTTTAATTTGCTCTTGATCGCCTTCGTCGTCGTCACTGCCGCCAGTAAGTTCGTCGCCCATATGTTCAACGGAACCGCTTACGTGCTGAAGATTGTTATAGAAAACGAAGTCTTCATCAGATTTAACTTTGCCATTTTCCTGCAAAAGAAATGCCGCCGCGTCCAAGTCGAAGTCGTAGCCGCCGTCGTACTTATTCTCCTTCCAGCCAAGACCAACTAAAATTTTCGTCAAGCTGGGATTACCTTTTGTCAAGTCAACTTTCTGACCCTTTCTCAAACTGATAGCCATTAAAAAATTCCTCCATTCAAAAATTTTTAATTCTAAATTCTAAATTCTTAATTCAAGTCAATCTTTTCTGCCGACAGTCCAATTCAAGCCCCAATCAAAGGCATCGTCCATTTCCTTCGAGTCGCGGAAAAATTGCACAACTTTTTCAACGCTTAAAGCTCCGCCAACATTTTCTAAAAGTGCCACCGCGCAGGTATGAAGTTTTGAGCCGTAGTCATCCATTCGTACGATAAGTTGAGGACTGCCAGGACACGTGACAGTTACAACGCCGCGTGCCTCTTCCCAATTCGCCGCGCCTTCGTAAATGAACGTGTAAATCAAAACGCGCCGAATGTCTTTGACGTGTTGACCGTTAATCCGCATAGTTTCACCAGCGGCGTTATTGCCAGTTCGGTCGTCGCCGTCAAGTTCAATGTACGGTGGAAAGTACAAATTGCCAAAAAGATTGCCAAGCGCTTGTACTGCGCCAATTTCGCCGTCTTTCAATTCGTACAGGCAACAAAGGTCTAAGTCAATACCTTTACTGCCGAACAATGAATCGAAAAATCCTCTAGGCTGTGAAGGTTGCTCCCAATTCAAATTGATGACAATGTCGCCAATTGGTGAATCGCCTTTCTTGATGAGGTTAACTTTCTGCCCCTTTTTCAACTCAATTTTTTTAGGCGGCGTGGAAACATCTTTAGGCGTCGAAGTTTTTTTACGTGATGAACTTGACGACGTGGAACTTGTGGACGTTGAAGTTTTTCTGGAAGATTTAGTACGTTGAGTATCAATTTTTTTAGGCGGCTCAACTTTTTTAGGCGGCGGCTCAACTTTCGGCGGAGCAGTTATTTCGTCGCTAACTTCAATTCCAAAATTTTGACAAAGCGCGGCAAGTCCACCTTTGAACCCTGAACCAGTCGCGTTGAGTTTCCAAGCGCCTTTGTAGCGATAAATTTCGCACAAAACTATAGCTGTCTCCACCGTGAAAGTATCCAGCTTGAAGGTTGCCACTTCAACGCCGTTGTAATTGCAAATTTTTAAGTAAGAATTTTTCAGCTGACCGAAATTTTGTTTGCGAACATTGGCGTCGTAAATCGTAGCAGTGACGGCAATTCTTTCGATACTGCGCGGAATTTTTTCTAAGTGAATGTGAATTGCGCCGTCGTCTTCAATGTACATAACTGAAGCGTCGGGAGCGTGTACCGTGTTGCCGTAGAAAACGAAGTCGTCATCACTTGCCGCCTTGGCATTCGCGCCGAGTAAAAATGCGGACGTGTCAATATCCAACGCGCTGGCAGTTCGTTCAAAAGTCACGATAAGTTTATCATCATTCAGCGAAATTTTTTGACCCTTGCGAAGTTCCATAAAGTTCACCTGCCTACTTTAGGTGTTAGGTGTTAGCTTTTAGCTTTTAGGTTGTAAGTTTTAATCGGCGAAATGTTGTTGATAAGCGACGATGCCGAAAAGTACGATAGCAATACCCATTGACACTTGGCTAGCCTTTTCGACCCAGTAATCTTGTTTATCCGTAAGATCAGCGTGGCGGCGAATGTACGTTGTAAGGAGCGACATTGTAAGCGCCGCGTACAAGCCGCGATTTAAATTGCTGAAGTACGACCAGCCGATAAGCATAAACAAAACTGTCACTACCAACACGATGACTAAGATATAATCTTTTTTGCCTTTTTCAGGTTTAGGACGATTAGATTTAGGTTGCTCCTTCGGCTGAATTTTTTTTAAAATTTTTTTATATTGACGTGCCATAACATCTCCATTTTAGCTTGTATCTAGTAGCTAGGGCGTGTTGAATAAGTAATTTTTTTTATAAACTTCTTTTCTTTTGGCGCAAATTTAGTGAGTAGTCAGTAGTTAGTAGTGAGTAGTTTAAACGTTTCACCGCGTCGTTGTGTTCACCAGCGTCCTACTTCACATGGCGCTAGAAATGCCGCTAATTACCTTTTTTTCATTACGCATTACGAATTACGCATTATAAATAA
>JAFSUE010000314.1 GCA_017445435.1 Selenomonadaceae bacterium
GCGGCAAGGCTTATGAACTTGATTTAGTTTTCCGCAATAATCGTACAAGCGAAGAACACCCGCTCGGAATTTTTCATCCTCACGCTGAAGTTTGGCACATTAAAAAGGAAAATATCGGTTTAATTGAAGTTATGGGCTTGGCTGTACTTCCTGCGCGGCTGAAAGATGAAATGGCGCAACTTAAAGAAAATCTTGTCAACGGCGTCGAAAGTATTGAAGGCATTCACGCTGACTGGTACAAAAAAATTCGCGCTGACTACAAAAATATTTCCGCCGATAACGTCGACAAAATTGTTGACGAAGAAATTGGCAAAGTCTTCAGCAAAGTTTTGGAACACGCGGGAGTTTTCAAGCGCGATGAAAAAGGTATGGCGGCGTTCGACAAATTCATTGCGACAATTTAAATTATGAAAGATACAGACAAAATTATTAACTGGGCGACGGAACTTCAAAGTTTATCGCAAACTGCACTTTTCTATTGCAAAGATAAATTTGACAAGGAACGCTTTCAACGTATACGCGAAATTGCCGCTGAAATGATAGCGCTGAAAACTGGCTTGTCATTGGATAAAGTTAAAGATTTATTTTGCGGCGACGAAGGTTATCAGACGCCGAAGATTGATACACGCGCGGCAATTTTCAAAGACGATAAAGTTTTGCTTGTACGCGAAAGTGACGGACGTTGGACCTTGCCAGGTGGTTGGTGTGAATTTAATTTGACGCCAGCTGAAAATGTTGTCAAAGAAGTTAAGGAAGAGGCTGGGCTTGACGTTACGGTCGACAAACTTGTTGCAGTTCACGATAGAGAGCGCCGCAATGCGGACACGTACACTTTTGGCGTAGCAAAATTTTTCTTCCTGTGCAGTGAATTGGGCGGCGAGTTCACGGCGAATATTGAAACGATTGAGTCAAAATATTTTGCGGAAGATGAATTGCCTGTTTCAATGGCTAATGAAAAATGTACCGCCGCGCAGATTAAACTTTGCTTTAAAGCTTATCGTGCAGATTTTTGGGAAACACAATTTGATTGAGAAAGCAGGTGTCGAGGGACGAAATTTTTTATCCTTCGACGCCTTTTTATTTTTGTAAAGGAGGAAAAATTTTTATGGCATTTGATTTAAAAAATTTAGCAAATCCCGAATACTTTCAAGAAAATCGGTTGCCCGCGCATTCAGACCACAAATATTTTGCGAACGTTGAAGAATTGGTTAGCGGTCAATCAAAATTTTTTCTGTCACTCAATGGACTTTGGCACTTTGCATACGCGCCGAATTTAAATTTCATTCCGCCGAATTTTGAAAGTGCTGATTATGATTGCCGCGCTTGGCAGACGATTCGCGTACCTGCACATCTTCAAATGGAAAATTTCGGTAAGCCACACTATGTAAATACTCAATATCCGTGGGACGGTCACGAAGTCATTAAACCTGGCGAAATTCCTAGCCGTGACAATCCTGTTGCCTGTTACGTGAAATATTTTGACGCGCCCGCCGATTGGCAAAATTTTTTCATAAGTTTTCAAGGCGCTGAAAGTGGAATTGCTATTTGGTTGAATGGAAATTTTGTCGGCTACAGCGAAGATTCTTTCACGCCGAGCGATTTTGATTTAACGCCGTTTATTCGGCAAGGCGAAAATAAATTATCGGTTGCCGTTTTCAGATACACTAGCGGCAGTTGGCTTGAAGATCAAGATTTTTGGCGGTTCAGCGGAATTTTCCGTGACGTGATTTTATACAGCAAACCTTCACTTCACGTCGAAGATATTTTTGTACACGCCGCGCCGATTAACAATTACGCTGACGGAAATTTAAAGATTGAAACGCGCTGGAATAACGACGCTGAAAAAATTGTCGAAGTGAAAATTTTTGACGGCGATAACTCCTGCGTACTTGATGATACAAAAACTTTCAGCGGCAAGGAATTTACTTTTGAATACGAACTGAAAAATATTTTACTTTGGAGTGCTGAAAAGCCGAATTTATACCGCGCAATTTTCATCGTGAAAAATTCTGCTGGCGAAGTCGTCGAAGTCATTCCGCAAAATATCGGTTTCCGCGAAATTAAAATTGAAGACACGCTGATTAAAATCAACGGCAAGCGAATCGTTTTTAAAGGCGTCAATCGTCACGAGTTCGACTGCTACAACGGACGCGCTTGCAATCCCGCCGATTTAGAAAAAGATATTATCGCGCTGAAACGTCACAACATCAACGCTATTCGTACTTCACATTATCCCAATCCTTCGCGGCTGTACGAACTTTGCGACATTTACGGCTTGTATATGATTGACGAAACGAATTTAGAAACGCACGGTTCATGGATGAAAAACGGCGCTTGTTATTACGATGAAAACACCGTACCTGGCGACAATCCGAAATGGTTAGCAGCAGTTATCGACCGTGCAAAGTCAATGCTTGAACGCGATAAAAATCACCCAGCCATTTTAATTTGGAGTTGCGGCAATGAATCTTGCGGCGGTAAAAATATTTTTGAAATGCACGAATTTTTCAGACAGCGCGACCCCAGCCGACTTGTTCACTATGAAAGTATTTTTTGGGACAGAAGATTTAATGACACTTCGGACTTTGAAAGCCAAATGTACCCACCCGTTGCCAAGATTAAAGAATTTCTTGCCGAACATCGCGACAAGCCTTTTGTCTGCTGTGAATATTCGCACGCTATGGGAAATTCCTGCGGCGGCTTGAGTAAGTACACCAAATTAACCGACGAAGAAATTTTGTATCAAGGCGGCTTTATTTGGGATTTTGCCGACCAAGCCATTGCAACTGACGACGGCTTAAAGTACGGCGGCGATTTTGGCGACAGACCGACTGACTACAATTTCAGCGGCAACGGTTTATTTTTTGCCGACCATACACCGACGACGAAGTTGCAGGAAGTTAAATTCTGCTACCAAAACTTTGAACTTATTCCGAGTGAAAGCGCGGTCAAGATTATCAATAAAAGTTTGTTCAGCAACGTTAATGAATTTGACTTGAAATTAAATCTTCTGCGCGACGGCGTCGAAGTGTGGAATAAAATTTGTGACGCGCCAAACATTCCAGCGGGCGAAAGTGCCGACGTTAAAGTTGACTTGCCGAATTACGGCGCGGGTGAATACGTGTTGACGGCGTCACTGACTTTGAAGGCGGAAAATAATTTTGCGGAGCGCGGCTTTGAAATTGCATTTGGGCAAGGCGTCTTTAAAAAATCTGCGGCAAGTGCAAATATTTCAGCGTGGCTTGACAAGAAAAATATTTATCAGCCCGTCGAAAAAATTTCTGCAAATAAAAAACTTCACGTCGTACAAAGTGACATCAACTTGGGCGTGTACGGTGAAGGATTCAGCTTTATGTTTTCAAGTGCGGCAGGGAATTTGACAAGCTTGAAGTTCAACGGCGAAGAATTTATTTCAGCAATGCCTGCGCCAAATTTCTGGTACGCGCCGAATGATAATTGCTACGGCAACGGACAACATTTCGACGCCGCGCAGTGGAAACTTGCCAGCCTTTACAAAAAATGCGTGAAGATTGAGTACCGCGCAGATGAAAAAGATTTTGTAACGGTTGAAAAATATTTTGGCGCAAAATTCAGCGGCGAATTTGAGGCAGATTCAGTTGAAGTTAAATTTACTTATGAACTGCAGACCAATCCGAAAAGTTTTTGCGTCGTGACGTACAAAGTTGAAAAGTGCGGCACGTTGAAAATTTCGCAGGATTACAAAAAAGTTGACGGACTCGGCGATTTACTGCTTGATTATTCAATGTTGTTTACCATTCCAAAAAATTACAGCCGCATAAAATTTTACGGGCTGGGACCTTTTGACAATTATAACGACCGTTGCGAAGGTGCGCGGCTTGGAATTTTTGAAA
>JAFSUE010000044.1 GCA_017445435.1 Selenomonadaceae bacterium
CATATAAGTTTGATTCTCAACGCGATAACCGACGGCTGAAGTTCCTTCGACGCGCAAATTTCCACCATCAGCAAATTGTAGATTCACTGAAGAGCTGTCGTAACTGTAGCCGCTAATTTGGCTAAGCGAAACGCCCAACAAATTCACTATGTCATTCGAGCCAGCATTTTGTACAACGTCACTTCCGCTGCCCATTGCGTAGAAAAATTCATCGTAACCATTGCCGCCTGTTAAAACGTCAGCGCCGCCATTGCCGCCCCATAAACTTGAGCCGCCACTGCCTGCGTAAATCTGATTATCAGAATTATCCGCGCCAATTAAAATTTCAGCTTGAGATTTTCCGCGTCCGTCAACGTTACCACTTCTGCCCGCAACGTAAGAGTACGCAATAACTTCGCTGTTACTCGCGCTGTAGCCGATAAATTTATCTCGCGCATTTTGAATTTCAAGTCTGCCGCTTTGAGATTTGATATAAAAACTATTGCCGCTAATGTTGTCCAAACCTTGATAATCATCAAGCCTGACAACTTCGCCTTGCTGATAATTTGTAATAGTCCTGTTGCCGCCGCTGTAAGTGTAAGTGTCACCGTACTTAGTAATGTTTATATTGTTGACGTTATTGTCGCCGATAACGATATTGCTATTATTGTCGCCAATATTTATATTCGTGTTCGTGCTGTTGTCCGTGTAATAATTTATTGTCGTATTTCCGCCGCCGGTAGTGCTATTTGCAGTGCCGTTTGTATTTGTCGTCGACGTTGCAGAATTATTCGTCGTAGTTCCGCCGCTTGACGAATTATCTTCGTAATCAGAGCCAGTCTCATCAAAAATTTCGCCTAAAGTTTTTGTTTCATTTTTCGTACGATAAGTGACATTAGCAACTTGCGAAATATCGCTTACGCCTTTTAAAGTGACGGTGACACTACCGGCGCCAGGTTCACTTAAAACTACGTTGCCGCCTGAAATAGAATATTCAAGCCCAATGTCTCCGACGTAACCATTTCTTAAACTGTCGCCGTCAGATAAATCCGTAATGGTAACGTCGATAGTATTACCTTTTGAATTGGAAGAAGTTGCACCGGTAGGATCGAACTTGAAGAGATCATTACCCGCGCCGCCAGAAATTGTAATGTGGTCAATGCTATTTAAAAGTGCGCTTACGTTAATTTTATCGTCGCCCGTGCCACCGTCGACGGACATATAACTTCTAGAAATATTAATAACGTCACTACCCGCGCCGCCTGAAATTGTTTCGTACTTACCTTCGGCGTCAATAATATCGTTGCCCGCGCCTGCATTTACGATAGCGTCGCCATCTTTAGCAATTTCAATGTAATCGTCGCCGCCGTATGCATCGACAGTGACATCTGTCCTGCGGACATAAATTTCGTCCGCCTCTGAAGTTCCCATAACGTGATCCGTTCCAGACAAGCCTTCATAAACTGAAATTCTCATAATGAACCACTCCTTTAAAATGAAAAAATTAGAAAGATTCACATTCCTTGTGATTATTATTTGTGATATTATCTTAAACGGTGAAAGTATTGTCAAGTCTACTTAAAATTTTTTCTGAAAACTTTGAAATTCCGTATTTATCGTGAAGTTAAAATCTGAAAATTTGCAGGATTTTCTTTTGGATTAGCGAAAATGAAGTTGAAAGGGAGGTGAATTTTTTATGATTTAGGAAATGATTATTAAGGGTTGTTTGTAAAATCAAACTTGAAATTATTTTTTATTTTTATGAACTACTTTCTTTTGGCGCAAAAGTAAGTAGTAAAGAAAACATTGCGGCATTGATGATGCTGGGAAATGCCGCTAGTTACCAAAATTCATTCCGCATTACGAATTACAAATTACGCATTGATTAGGGGGTTGGAGGTATTGGAATTTTTACTTGCGCTGTCACCGATATTGTGGCTTGTAATAGCGCTTAGCGTAATAAAAATGTCAGCGTGGAAAGCTTGTATAATCGCGCTGATAATCTCACTTGCCGCAGGTATGGGCTATTGGCAAATGGAAAGCGTCCGTGCAATGGAATCAGTCTTAGAAGGCGTAGCGCTGGCATGTTGGCCCATTTTATTAGTTATCGTCGCGGCAATTTTCACGTACAATTTAACCTTGCACACAAAGGCAATGGACACTATTAAAGAAATGTTGACTAGCGTTAGTCACGACAAGCGCGTCTTAATACTTTTAATCGGCTGGGGATTCGGCGGATTTTTGGAAGGTATGGCGGGATTTGGTACAGCAATAGCAGTTCCCGCAGGAATGTTAGCAGGTATCGGCATCAATCCAATTTTATCAGTATCAGTCTGTTTAATCGCAAATTCCGTACCAACGGCTTACGGTTCAATCGGCATTCCACTTGTAACTTTAGCTAACGTCACGGCGTTTGACCCTGTACAGCTGGCAACTTTTACGTCACTGCAACTTGGCGTATTAACTTTACTTTGTCCCTGGCTTATGGTTATAGTAACTGGCGGCGGTTTAGGTGCTCTGCGCGGAATGACCATGATGTGCTTGGGCGCTGGACTTGCATTTTTTATTCCAGAACTGGCGCTGTCAATGTTCGTTGGTCCTGAATTGGCAGTAGTTGCTGGCGCTATCGTCACAATGGGA
>JAFSUE010000315.1 GCA_017445435.1 Selenomonadaceae bacterium
AAATTTGCTCGGCGTGTCACTTAGTCAAATTTCAAGTTTCAGCTATGATAGTTCGTCCGTCGACTTGAATTTTAATAACGGTGAGCATTTGAAAGTTGAAAGTACGTCAAGCGTTGGTTATCGCGTTGAAAATCAAACTTTCTTCTTCAATCGCGCTACAAACGAATGGGCGACTAAATAATTAGGAATGCTTAATTCGTAATGAAAAGTTCGTAAAATAAATTGAACTCTGCGGAAAAATTTTCGTGGAGTTTTTTTATTGCAAATTTTCTAGAGTTTGACGCAAAAATTTTTAATAGATACAATGTGAAAAAAAATTTCAAGCGTTCGTAAGGAAGGAAGATTTTTTATGAAAGACGGAATTAAAATTGTCACGATTGGCGGCGGCAGTAGCTATACGCCTGAACTTATGGAAGGCTTTATTAAACGCTATCACGAATTGCCGATTAAAGAAATTTGGCTTGTCGACATTGAAGACGGTAGGGAAAAACTTGAAATTGTCGGCGAATTAGCTAAACGTATGTGGAAGGCGGCAGGTTACGACATAAAAGTTAATTTGACTTTAAATCGGCGTGACGCTTTGAAAGACGCGGATTTTGTCACGACACAATTTCGCGTTGGTCTTCTACCTGCAAGAATTAAAGATGAGCGAATACCGCTTTACTACGGAATGTTGGGGCAGGAGACAAATGGCGCTGGCGGAATTTTTAAAGCGTTTAGAACAATTCCCGTGATAAAGTCGATTGTTGACGATATGCGCGAACTTTGCCCTAATGCGTGGCTGATTAACTTCACCAATCCCAGCGGTATGATAACTGAAACTGTCATAAAGCATTTTGGATGGAAACGCTGTATTGGTCTTTGCAACGTGCCAGAAATTTCCATGAAACACGAGCCGAAAAATATCGGTAAGACACGCGCTGAATTAAATTACCGATTCGCGGGAATAAATCATTTTCACTGGCACAAAGTTTTTGACAACGCTGGAAACGACGTAACCGCGCAGATTATAAATCATCTCAATGACGCGGACGGCGGCACACCGAAAAATATTTTTCAAGCGAAATTTCCACTTGATTTAATTCAGTCGACAAAACTTTTACCGTGCGGCTATCATCGCTATTATTATCTTGCAACTGAAATGGTAAATCACGCCGTCGAAGAATTTAAACGGCACGGTACACGGGCTGAACAAGTTAAAGCTACTGAAGATTCACTGTTTGAACTTTATAAAAATCCCGATTTAAATGTTAAGCCGAAGGAACTTGAAAAGCGCGGCGGTACGTATTACAGCGACGCGGCTTGCGAATGTATAAGCGCCATTTATAACGATAAGCGCCAACTGCTGGTCGTCAACACGCGAAATAAAGGCGCAATTTCCTGCTTGCCATATGATTCAATCGTTGAAATTTCAAGTCTTGTATCGGCTACTGGTGCAGAGCCTTTAACGTGGGGAAATTTTGATGCGCATGAACGCGGCTGGTTACAACTTATGAAGGCTATGGAAGAATGCGTTATCGACGCCGCCTTGACTGGTGATTACAGTATGGCGCTCAAGGCTTTTAATATTAATCCGCTCATTGAAAATGGTACGAATGGAATTAACACGATCAATGAACTTTTTGTGGCGCATGAAAAATATTTGCCGCAGTTTGCCGACACGATTAAAATTTTGAAGGATAAAGGTATTTCGCCGCAAGATGAAGTTGTACGCGAAATTATTGCTAATGGCAATTAAAATTTATTTTAGATAGTTGAGATAAATATACAAGACGACAATTCCAGGTACGCCGAACACTCCAACGATTAAGCAATGAATGAACGTCACCTTAATAGTGAAAATTCCGATGAAGTTTATAACGTAAAGAATTATTGCGCCGATAATACTATTTTTCAAAAGCCAAAATGGCAGTGAAATTATTTTTATCAGCGCAAAAATAATTAATACGCCGATAACCGTACCGATTATAATTTGTAAATCCATCTTTTTCATTTCAAATCCTTTCCAACAGCTTGACGCGTTCAGCTTGACTTTGCTTGCCGCGCAGATTATAATTTCTTTAACCAAAAACCCGCCGTAAAGCGGGCTTGGCGTGTCAGACAAACGAATTTGTCCTTAAACAGAGTGGTACATTCGCACCGTCTGAAGTTCGGGATTCAGGCGGTGTTTTTACGGCACAAAAAACTTTTCAACAATAAAATTATATCCTATAATATAAAAAATTTTTGATGAGAGGTAAACAATAAAATTCAGATAGCGGGAAAAAAAGTGTCAGGAAGACAACCTAGACATCCACCTAAAAAGTTGAGAGGTGCTCAAGCAGTCGCCACACTCCCGCAGGTCTGCCACAACGCCAAGATAGAGGGGCAAAGAATTAGCGGTAATAGCGTCACTCTAGCGTAGTACAGATAGACCATTTTTTAAAAAGTACAGGGTTGGGGCATCGACCCATGCAGGAGACCTTGTAAGACTTATTTTTTTAAGCATTGGTTGTTGATAG
>JAFSUE010000316.1 GCA_017445435.1 Selenomonadaceae bacterium
CGTTTCTTGCCACTTCGTGCATGGCAATTTCAAATTCCGGCGGAACTGCATAGTTAAATGAAAAAAATCCCGCCGCTATTGCCGTTCCGATAATGTTAAACAAAAATACTATGCTCCACAAGCGAACAACTTTAAAAAATTTTTTTGTCGAAAAGTCGCACAGCAACGGGATAATTGTAGTTATCGGATTTTCCGTGAAAAGTTGCATTCTGCCGAGTATCACAATTACAAATCCAACCGTGTAGCCGAAACTTGAAATTAACGGCTCAAATTGCGAATCGCCCATATGCAAATGAAGTACCGCGCGGAAAAAAAATGAAAACGATACAAAAATACCTGCCGCCAATGCCGAAAATGCCAGCGCGATAAATTTTCTGTTTAATTCTTCTTCGCCTTCACTGCGAATAATTTTAAAAATTAATTGAGGCTGAATGGGATGATTTTCTTTTAATGCGCGTCGTTCTTCTTGTGATAATTCGTCAATAAAACTTTTTTCTTTCATGTAATCCCCTCAAATTTTTTTTATATTATAACACATAAAAAAATTAGGCAATAGATTTATTTTAAGTTTATCTCAAGTTGTTAAGCGCAGATTTTTTGCAGACATATCGGAATAAGCATTGCGACTGTCACAGAAGAAAAAAGATGCTCTCTGTAAGTTACGTTATTATTTTTCTGTCGATATTCTTAACATTACAAAAAACGGGATAAAGAATCTTTATCCAGCCACAAATTTTTTATACCGTGACGTAATTTTTTAATACCAAGATTTATTTTGATAATCGGCGTGGAAAGTTTGACCACCGAGTTTGAAATTTCCGGCTTGTCCAAAAACATTAATTGAGCCGCCGTCCGCAAATTGCGCCGTTACGCCGTTGTCCGTAATCTGTGCACCGACAATTTGTTCAATGCTGACATTCAAGAGGTTTATAACGTCTTCAGAGCCCGCGTTATAGAAATTATCTTGTCCGTTGCCGTAAGTGTAGATAAATTCATCAAAACCGCCGCCGCCGTACAAATCGTCATTTGAGTTACCGCGTCCGCCCCACAACGAAGAGCCGAAATTATTTGCGTAAATTTGGTTTGACTGATTATCCGATCCGACAATGACTTCAAAAGCGCCAAATCCTCTGCCGTCAAGTGCGCCTGCATAATTTTCAGCCTTGAAAACGTGAGCAATTAAATTACCGTCAGCCCCCGCCAATTCTACAAGCTTATTGGGCGTCTCTTGGATACGTATAGAACCTTCAGCCGCGTTTATCACAAGGTCATTGCCGTCCGTTCCCCAACCCGTATAAGTTGCCTCAAAATTAATAAACTCACCGGACTTATAATTTTTGATAATATCATTTCCGGAGTTGTAAACGAAAATATTTTGATTTTCGCCGCCTTCCAAAACGTCATCGCCGTCACTGCCGCCGATTTCTTCACTTTGTTTGGCAGTAAGTTGAATATTTGGGGCAATGTTTGCGGCGTCCGCGATGGTTATTGAACCGTTGTCGATTCTGACGATTACATTATTTCCGCTTACTTCGGTTGAATAAGAACTTCCGCCGACAAGAATTGTATCATTTGCGTTAAAACCGTAAATAACATCATCGCCGCCGCCTTCATTGTAAAAGTAAACGACGCCATAAGGATTATTTTCAGCTTCGGAAGCCAGAGTAACAGTCTTTTTTTGTGACAAAATAAGTTCACGAAGTGCAGCGTTGCCGCCATTATAAATAATATCATTACCCGCGCCGCCGTTTATCGTCATGCCTTCCGCGTTTCCTGCCAAGCTGATTACGTCGTTACCTGCCGCGCCGTAAATTGAATCGTAACCTTTACCATATTCGGATTTGTTATAAACGGTACTTCGACCATTTAAATAGCTAAAATATGAATATTCCACAGAACCTTTATAACTGACTAAAGTATCATCTCCATTACCAGCATTTATGCTCGCGTGATCTCCGTTGAAATCTACAATATAATCATTACCGGCACCGCCTCTTAATGAAGAATATGCTCCATAACTTGATCTTACACTGGAACTGTCGCCTTCTCCGTTAATAATTGTGTCGTTACCATTACCGCCGAATAACATGACATTGGTATTTTTGATGTGATTAATAAAATGTCCCGGATGATAATACATGTCAAATAAAGCATTGCTAATGTAGTCATTGCCTTCACCACCAAATACAGTAACATTGCTTCCGGAATTATTGATAGTGTCATTGCCTTCATTGCCATATGATATTACGGTATCTGCGGAATTTGTTATGACGTCGTTTCCTTTGCCTCCAAATAAAGTGGTTATGTCTTCATTATTTTCTATTGTATCGTCGCCTGCACCACCATTAATTTCAAGTTGACCTGTTGTACCATATTGACTAAAAATGGAGTCACTACCTTCGTTTGCGCAGACTGTTCTGTTTGAACCGCCAGACAATGAGCTGACCGAAATACTATCAGCATTGGCAGTACCTTGAATGACACTTTCGCTAATATCGTAAATAACGGGTTTATTGTTGCCGGTCGAAAGCGTCGCCCAAGTTTTTGTACTGTCGCCAAAAAAGATTACATCATTATTAACATTGATATTCGTTAAATTTGAAATATCAATTTTTACAGAACCGGTTCCGACTTTGAAAATTACATCAAAGCCGTTTCTGATTGTAGAGTAACTCCCGCTATTTATCAACAATGTATCGGACTCTTTAAAGCCGACAATAACATCATCGCCGTCACCCTCGTTGTATTCGTAAATATTTTTATTTATCGTTTGATTATTTAAATCCCTCTTGTTATTGACATAAATTGTATCATTTCCAACGCCGCCGTTTATCGTGTTATCTGAAGGATATATGGTACTGCTAAGCATAGGCTGAACCATGTAGCCGAAAGCTCCCGCAGTCAAACTGATTACATCATTACCGTCTTCAGTGATTATCTTAGACGAGTATGAACTCAAATTTACTGTGTCATCACCGCTTCCGGCGTTTACGGTGCTGTTTGAGCTGGCGGATACTCTTATAGAATCGTTGCCCGTGCCGCCGTTTACGTTGCTGTAGTTACTGTCATACAAAGTTATTACATCGTTTCCGTCTTCACCGTCTATTGATGAATAACCCGGTTCATAAAGGTGAGGCGTATACCATGACGTGTTGTAATACGACGTATATGCACTTGCAACAGAGGGTTGGGTATCTTGAGTAACATTAATTGTGTCATCGCCGACGCCGCCGTAAATTGTAACTTACTTGCCCGAATTTTTCACGGAATCATTTCCACCGCTTGCGTAGACCATAACTTTATCTGCGCCCAAGTTATTAATGCTGTCCGCAGAATCCGTTCCCGTTATTACGGTGTCGCTTGTTCTGTTTGTGATCTCGGAAAAGCGCTGAATTTCAAAAATTCCCGTTCCCATAAAATTTTAGACTTCCTTCAATAAAATTATAAAATTAACAATCCAATTAAATTTAAAGAAAATTATATCAGTTAAATATTGAATATCAAACGTTTTCAGTTTTTTTTCTGAAAACTCCAACAAAAAAACTCAATGGCTTTACGTCATCGAGTTTTAATTAAAATTATTTTGCCGAACGTAAATTGTTTAGCGCAGATTTTTTGTCGGCGGCACGCATTAACGTTTCACCGATTAAAACCGCGTCCGCGCCGATTTTTTTCAACGTTGAAATATCAGCCGGAGTTTTGACGCCGCTTTCTGCAACGTAAATTTTATTCGGCGGAATAAGTTCACGAAGTCGCGCCGCATTATTAAAGTCAATGGTAAAATTTTTCAAGTTGCGATTGTTCACGCCGATAATTTCAGCTCCGACATTAATCGCAGTTTGAATTTCGTCCGCGTCGTGCGTTTCGACAAGCGCCGCCAAATTCAATTCCGCGCAAAGTTCCAAGTACCGCGCAATTTCTGCCGCCGTCAATATCGCGCAAATTAACAGCACCGCATCTGCGCCCATTGCCTTTGCTTGATAAATTTGATATGCGTCAACCGTGAAATCTTTTCTCAAAATCGGCGTTGAAATTTCTGCGCGAATCTCTTTGAAAATTTCGTCCGAGCCCAAAAAATATTTCGGTTCAGTCAAGCACGAAACGCAATCGGCTCCCGCCGCTTCATATTCTTTGGCAATTTCGACGTAAGGAAAATTTTCAGCGATAATGCCTTTTGACGGCGACGCCTTTTTAACTTCGCAAATGAAAGATAAATCGTCACGTTGCAACGCCGACAAAAATTTTCTGCCGTCACCGACTTTGGAA
>JAFSUE010000317.1 GCA_017445435.1 Selenomonadaceae bacterium
AAGCATTCGTGGCGAATTTCTTTTGGACGCCAAGTCACTGGCAACGTATTTAAAACTTTACAAAATGTGTCGTAATTGTAACCGACACGTTCACGAGCGCCGCTAAGGTACGGTAAAAAACTTCGCATATATTTACCGTCAGGACCTAATCCCCCAAAGAAAAAGCAAAGGTCGTAAAAATTTTTCCACAGATTTTTTTTAGCAAAGTCGACAATGCAGTTGAGCGTTTTAAAAAAGTTTTGGGCGTCAAAATAATCTATGTCGATGCTCAAAACTTCGTTGACGTATGGGCAAAGTTCAGCCAGCGAATAAGTACGCGGAGTGACAAGCAAGGTTATGTGCGCATTGGGAAAATTTTCGCGAATCGTGCGAATTGACGGCGTAGTCATCATAAAATCTCCAACTGCGTCAAGCCGTACCAGCAAAATATTTTTCACGCCAGCTGATTCGTCACGATAACCAAGCCGTACAAATTCATTTTCCATTTGATTAATGAACAGGTCTAAATCAAATTTATTTGTCACCATGACAGCGCGGACGGCGTCAATAAAAATTTGTTCCAAATTTCCGCAATCTTCATTGCCCATAAACTTCACCGCCTAAATTTTGTCGAACTCAAAGCCATAATGTAAAGGCGTAACTTTATCTGTACCGTTTAAAAGTTGCGGACAACTAATTTTTTTTATGCCCGAATGTTTCAGCGCGAAAATAATATTGTCGTAAGCGTGGACAATGTCAGCAGGTTCAATCTGCGCGATACAATGCGGCTTGCCAGCTTTACAGCCGCCGTAGTACAAAGCTTTTGCGCAGTCGTCAATTTGTTTTTCAGGACGCAACAAAATTGTCATTGTCTGCCAAGGATAATATTGCGCACATTGACAGAAACCGCCATCAAAAATTGTTTCATTGCGTAAAGATTCAGGACTTAATACGACGGTCGGATTTTTCAACGCCGCTGAAATATGTTGCGTACCAGTATCGTTGCCGATGTACATAAATGTTTCGGAAATTAGCGCCGCCGTAATTTGCCAGCTCGGCTTAAGCTCCACAACATTTTTAACGAACTCACGCGGAAGATTATCTTCAAGAAATTTCGCGTCATCAACTTCATCAGTGCCGCCTAAAATTACAAGCGACGCGCCTTCATTAATAATTTCTTTGAAGGCGACAAGATATTTTTCGACGGGATATTTACGTTCAATCCTTCCCGCGCCAATTCCAACGGCAACTTTCAAACGGTTAGGCGCAAAACCAGCTAAAATTTCTTTCGCCGCTTGCAAGTCGTCATTGTCGAACCAAACTTCTAAATCGGTACGATGAACTTGCAAGCCAAAACTTTGCAACATATACAAATTTCTTGCCGTATCTTGAAGAATTTCTTTAGGCTGTACGACAACGTGAGTAAATGCCAATCCATAAATATTTTTCTTAGGAAGTGGATTTTCGCCTTTGTACTGATTATTTGCGTGACCAGAATAGCCAACTCGTTTAGCGGCACCGCTCATGTACGCCAGCGCCCAAGTTGTATTGTTCATCCAGTAGCGGAAACAAAAACATAAACTGTAGCGGCGTTTCCAAAGATTAGCGGCGGCAAATTTCGTCACGTTGATAAGCGCTTCAGTTACCTTAGCATCAGGCGGCGCGTCGAAGATTAAAACTTCATTGACGTAGGGGCAATGTTCAGCCAATGGATAAACGACTTTCGACACAATCAGCGTAATGAAAGCCGAAGGGTAATTCATACGAACTTCACGAATTGCCGCGCTTGTCAACACGAAGTCACCAACGGCGTCAATCCTTATGAGTAAAATATTTTCAACTGCCTTTGTCGGCTTATCGCGAAAACCTAAGCGCGTAAATTCATCTTCCATTTGCTGGAAAAATTCGGTGGCGTTAAAACCTTTCGTAGCTAGCGCCTTAATAATGGAACTGTCAACAATTTTTTCAAGTTGCCCGTACTTTCCACTTTTGACAACCTTGCCGCCGCTGTAAACTTCGACTGAATCAATATCGTTAATCATCTTGTCGTAGGCGTCGACAATTTCAGCAGGGTCAATCTGCGTGATACAATGCGGCTTGCCTGCCCAGCAAGTTGCCCTCAACTCCGCGCAGGTGTCAAGGGAATGTTCGGGCAAAAGTACAATCGCTTTTGTTTTCCAAGCGTGGAAAACCATATGTTCGCAGTCGTAGTTCAAAGCGCGTGTTAAATCTTTTGAATCGCGCGACAAAGTGACGACGGGCTTTTTGAAGGCGGCAGATACATGTTGCGTACCAGTATCGTTGCCAATGTACATATCGATTTGTGAAATTATCGCAGTGTCAATTTGCCAGCCTGTTTTGATTGGCACAACATTTTTCACAAATTCTTTTGGCAAATTGTCTTCAAGAAATTTCGCGTCGTCAACTTCCGCAGGTCCGCCTAAAAGTACAAGCGCCGCACCTTTAGCAATAATTTCTTTGAAGGCGACAAGATATTTTTCAAGTGGATAATGCCTTTCAGGAGTTGCCGCACCAAGTCCTACGGCGATTTTCACGCGGTCTGGCGCAAAATCTTTTAAAATTTCTTTAGCCTTGTTTAAATCGTCATCAGTAAACCAAACTTCTATATCGTCACTGTTTACCTTCAAGCCGATACTTTTCAGCAGGTACAAATTTCTTTCTACCCAATGCGTAAATTTAGTTTTGTCGAGGAAAATTGCGCGGTTAGTGAAAAGTTTTTTTATAGACAGCTGATTTCCTGTTTCATTGAAATAGCCGACACGTTCACGAGCGCCGCTAAGGTACGACATAAATAAATGGCGGTAGTCAGACAGAAAATCAAAGCTTAAATCAAAGCGCCGTTGCCAAAGATTTTTTTTCGCAAAATCAGCAACGCCGCGCAGAATTCCTAAAATGCCTTTGCCTTCAATGCTTGTATCGTAAACTAAAATTTCATCGACGTAGGGGCAAAGTTCCGCTACAGGATAAATTCTTTGAGATACAACAAGCAAAATTTTTGCGTCAGGAAAATTTTCACGAATGGCGCGAATTGCTGGCACGTTTAAAATAAAATCGCCGACGCCGTCAAGCCGCGATATAAAAATATTTTCTACAGGTTTATTCGTGTCGTCATGGTAGCCAAGCTTTTGAAATTCTTCGTCCAT
>JAFSUE010000318.1 GCA_017445435.1 Selenomonadaceae bacterium
CGACTCCTGCGGATATGATGATTGTACGCGATTTTTTCACACGCGCTGAAAATTCTTACGCAAATAAAAACGCTCAGACAAATATTGCGCCAAAACCGCCTACTTTTCCGCGAACTAATCAGCTAAACGGTACGACAGGTAGCGGCGGCGGCGTCACTCAAGCCCAACTTGCTGAAATGCTTAACACTAGAAAATGGAGCGAAATTCCGCCTTCGTACCAAAAAATTTTACTCGGACTTTAAGAAAGGTTGACACATAATGCCAGAAAATAAATTATTATTCAATATTCAACGATTCGCAGACACTTCAGCGGGTGACACTGCCCCAGATTTAATAGTACGCGCTTGGGCAAAAAGTACCTGGGAAGCGGGACTGCGTAAATCATTTTTCGACAAATTCACAGGTACTTCACCAGGTAGCATAATTCAAGTTAAGGAAGAATTGACACGTCAAGCTGGCGATACAATTATCATTCCGTTGTTAATGCCGCTTACTGGCACTGGAATTGAAGGCGATAACGAACTTGAAGGCAATGAAGAAATGCTTATCTATCGTGATTTTGCAGTTCAAATTGACCAAATTCGCAACGCCGTAAGATTGAAAGGCAGAATGGCAGAACAGAAAGTTCAAGTTGATATGCGCAGAGACGCACGCGAAGGATTGGCAGATTGGCTTGCAACTTATATCGACAAGAAAATTTTCACCGAACTTTCAACAGACCCCACGCCAGACAGAATTGTTTACGGTGGCAGTGCTACAAGCGAAAATTCTATTGGCGCGTCTGACGTTTTCGATACAAGCCTTATCGGTAAAGCAAAACGCGTCGCACTTGCTGATGAAAATACTATGGTTAAGCCCATAAAAATTAACGGCAAGGATACTTTTGTCATGGTCATCGACCAATATCAAGCTAGAGACTTGATTAACGACGAAAAATGGATAGCGGCACAGCAACACGCCAATATTCGCGGTGAAACTAACCCAATTTTCAGTGGCGCACTCGGCGTTTATGAAGGTGTTGTACTTCATCAGCATAACCGCGTTTTAAGGACGGAAACAGGTAGCGGCGGTACAACGGTAGGACACGCGCTGTTTTTGGGCGCACAAGCGGCGGTATTTGCAATGGGAGACGGTCCTACTTGGTACGAAGATAAGTTTGATTATGGCGCCAAATGGGGTATTTCTTTTGGAAAAATATTCGGAATTAAGAAAACTGCCTTCAAATACGACGGAGAAAATCTTACTGATTTTGGGTGCATAAACGTTTTAACGGCGTCTGAAAAGGATTAACGGAAAATTTTGGCGGCAGGATAAAAATTCTTGTCGCTTTTATTTTTTTGAAAGGAAGGTAGAAATGGCGAAATATCTTTCAAAAGCAGGCGCAATTCATCTTGTCAACAAAGTTAAAGAAAATTTTGTATCGTCGAATGAACCAGTGCAAGCGGCGTATTCAACGAATGCAGGTCACGCCGACACTTCAAATTCGGCGAATAGCGCGAATCAAGCTACAAATGACGCGGCTGGCAATCCTATTCATTCAACGTATTTGACGATTAACGACGCGGCGAATACTTATTTGCAGAAAAATGAAAATGCAGTTAGCGCTACAAATGCCGTCACGTCAACAAATTGTACTGGCAACGCTGAAAATTCTACGCGCTTAGCGACGCCGCGAAAAATTAACGTGACTGACGCTACTGAATCAAATTTTGGCACTGCGGCAGATTTTGACGGTACAAGCGATGTTACAATAAAACTTCCGCCGACGATTAAAATTTCAGTTGACGGCAATTCTTCAACGGCTACACGTGCAACTTCCGATTCTGCGGGTAACGTTATCACGAATCACTATGCGCCGAATTATAATCCAGTTTTCACTGGCACGCCGCAAGCGCCAACTGCAAATGAAGGCACGAATAACAATCAGCTGGCGACTACAGCTTTTGTGCAAGTCGCAATTAAAAAGTTAATCGGCACTGCGCCTGAAACTTTGGACACGCTCAACGAAATTGCGGAGGCTATCAGCAAAGATGAAAATTTCGCGTCGACAATGGCAACCGCGCTGGCAGGCAAGCAAGATTTAAATTCGATTTTAACCACG
>JAFSUE010000319.1 GCA_017445435.1 Selenomonadaceae bacterium
AATGTAAAGTTTAACGCCGAGCAAGGCTACTAATGCGCCGCCAATCGCGCCGCCGATACATGACATTATGAAAAATTTTTTACGCGGCAACGTCACGCCGTAAATTGCGGGTTCAGTTACGCCAAAAATTCCGCTTAAAAATGCAGGAATTGCAATACCTTTCAACTTTTGGTCTTTCGTCTTAAGTATAATTGCAAGTACTACGCCAATTTGCGCAAACGTTGTACCGAACATTGTTATAATGACAGGGTCTGCGCCGAAGGTTACAATATTTTGAATCATAATCGGAATTAAGCCCCAATGGAGTCCGAACATGACAAAAATTTGCCAAAAACCGCCAATAAATATTCCAGCTAATATTGGGCTAATATTGAAAATGCCTGTAGCCGCCGCACCAACTGCTTGACCTGCCCAAGTTGCCGCTGGTCCAACTGCTAACAATGTCAATGGGATCATCGTTAATAATGTGCAAAATGGTACACCAAAACCTTTTAACAGAGCTGGTATAACGCTTGTATAAAATTTTTCAACTTTTGCGCCGACCCATACAGCTAAAATTATCGGGATAACGCTTGACGTGTAATTCATCAAAATCACGGGGATTCCTAAAAATTCCACGTGTATTTGTGATTCAAAAATTGTTCCCGTCAAAACGTCATAAAGAGTTTCGCCCGCCATCATTTGCCCCAATGAAGGATACACTAATGACGCCCCTATTGCCATTGCCGCAAATTCGCTCATCTTGAATTTTTTTGCGGCAGTATATCCTAAAAATACTGGCAGGAAATAGAAAAATGCGTCGCCGATAACCGACATAATTTTATAAGTGCCGCCGTTAGTATCAAGAATGCTGAATGCCGCTAAAAGTGCCGTCAAGCCTTTGACCATACCACTTGCAGCCAAAACGCCA
Organism: Selenomonadaceae bacterium; assembly: GCA_017445435.1. GTDB lineage: Bacteria > Bacillota > Negativicutes > Selenomonadales > Selenomonadaceae > Quinella. The sequence goes on from JAFSUE010000319.1 coordinate 911, forward strand.
AGTACTGGTGTAAAAATTCCGCTAACAGTGTCGATAAACATATCCAGCGGCTTTTTAGGCGCGTCATCTTCATCCGCCGCGTCACCGCCTGCGCCTTGAATGCCTTGTGACGCTAAAATTTCGTCGAAAACTTCTCCTACTTGATTGCCGATGACAACTTGATATTGCCCGCCACTTTGTACGACAGTTACAACGCCGTCCATTTTTTTCAAAACGTCAGTATTGGCTTTGCCTTCGTCTTTGAGTTTGAACCTCAAGCGCGTTATACAGTGCGCCAATGAAATGACATTTTCTTTGCCGCCAACATTTTTTACAATGTCAGCCGCCAATTTGGTGTACTTAGCCATAAAAATTACCTCCTATTAATTTTTATTAGGGGCTGTTATTAAACTACAACTTGAAATTAATTTTTATTTTTTTAACCTACTTTCTTTTGGCGCAAAAGAAAGTAGCAAAGAAAACATTGCGGCATTTGCGCACTCGCGACTAGCGTTTCATAGTTTAAACATTTCGCCGCGTCCTTGTGTTCTTTTGCGTTCAAGTCCGCAAGGCGCGATAAATGCCGCGAAGTACCATAATTTTTTAATTTACAAACAGCTTTCTAAATTTATAATAAGGTAGATGACGCCAACAGATTTTTTCACTTCGTCCATAAGTTCCCCCCTTGCAACAATTAAAATTAAATCAACCCTCCTATTAAAATTATTTTTTTGAAATAACTTTGGCAATGTGAATGGTAAGGTAAAATTTTTCATCCGAATTTATTTTGTAGCGGTACTTCGTGAAAATCAATTCGGCAATTTTTTCCGCGCAGTCGTAGGCTTGAGGATATTTTTTCTGTACCATTAAACTCATTTCGTCTTCAATTTCGTCAGTCGATTCTTGCTCCGTCAAAACGCGCTTGGAAAAAAATTTTAAATGCGTAACAAGCCGATAGTACGACAAAGAATTTTTATCAAGTTCAATCTTGCAAATCATTCTGATAACGTTTGTTATTTCGTGAATCATCTGCATAATTTTATTTGCAATCGGCACGCTAAATTCTAATTGCGCGTCGACAATGTGTAAGGCGATAAACGCCGCCTCATCTTCGGGCATTGCAACGTTGAAGTGACGGTTAATTATTTCCAGCGCCTTCAAGCCAACTTGATATTCCTTTTCGTAAAATTTTTGTACTTCAATCAGTAACATATTGCGAATTTCAATTCCGTTGCGAATGCGATAAACCGCCATGTGAATATGATCAGTCAGTGAAACGTAAACGCTCTCATTAAGTTTGCA
>JAFSUE010000320.1 GCA_017445435.1 Selenomonadaceae bacterium
AAATCTTGCGCACTACGTACCGCCGAAGTGAATGGAAGTTCCAAAACTAAATCGCAACCGCCGATAATTGCAAGTCGCGCTTTTGTCCACTTGTCAAGCAATGAAGGCGTGCCGCGTTGCGTGAAACTTCCACTCATCACGGCGATAATTTTTGCGTCGTCCACTAAGTGGCGAACTTCAGAAATTTGATAAGCATGTCCCAAATGAAAGGGATTGTATTCCGCGATTATCCCTACAACATTTTCCATTTAAAAATTTTTTATGTATTCAAATATTAATTTCATCGTGATTATTTTCCGCCAAATTTTTTACATAAATTCTGTAGTTCACGTACCAAATCTCAATCAGTAAAAAGTAAGAAAACATTGATTTAAAAGGTACTTGCTGGTCGTCATTTACTTGGAACTGTTCAGAAAAAACGTAAAGATTCTCTGTCGAACGGCTAGCTAAAATATTGTCGTGAAGTCTAGTAATTGAAATTATTGGAATGCCTTTCAGCTGAAGTTGCAAAGAAAATTCAGCAACCCAATGAGATTCGCCACTTAACGAAATGATGATGAACAAATCATCTTTAGTCGCCGTTTTAAATGCGGAATAAAATTCATCCCTGCCGCCAATATCGCAAATGAAAACATTGTCATAGAAAAAAAGCCGCTTGAGTTCCTGCACAACATTACTTTGCACGTAGCCAGAGGCAAAGGCGAAAACGTGATTGGCTTCGTGTACCAAACGGCAGGCGTTGTCATAATTGCGCCGCATCAAATTTGACCATACCTTTGAATAAAAATTTCCTAATGACGTTATAAGGTCCTGTGAATGCGTTTCGACGACTGCGCCTTCACGTTTCAAATAGGATTTTAAATCGCTAAAGCCGTCGAAACCCAACTTCTGCGCAAATCTGACAATCGTTGTACTTGAAACAGAACATTTTTTCGCCAAGTCATGAATTGAAATGTGATGAATTTGACTGCGATTGTTCAAGATATATTTCCATATAACAATATCAGTTTGATTTAAAACTTGCATGTGTTCGTTAATAATCTCTTCGAGCCGCATTTAATCACCTAATTTTAAAATTACAGGTCACGAAAATTTTTTCAGCTTAATATTATAAAAAATATTTCAGCATTTTGCCAACGTCATCAAAAACTTTTTTAGCTTGAGATTTTATTTCATCCCGCGCAGTGTTGACAGTGTAGCCGCCAAAAGCTTGAATCATCGGCAAATCGTTCACTTCATCGCCGATAACGTAAAGTTCGCAGTCTTGCCAATTCATAGCTTTAAGCAACGTTTCCAAGCCTTGACGCTTACTTATTCCGTTAGGCGTAATGTCAACGCTCTTTGCATTTGGATAAGCGCGTATCGATTCAGGAAATTTTTCATTGAGTACGGCGGCACATTCCGTAGCAACTTTTGCATCGTCAAAGCCTAAAGAAAATTGATGAACATCATTTAAATTTAAAATTTCTGATTCATCAATTTTAGTTATCGGAAAATCCCATTCCTTAGCTTCGCGCATAATCCAGGAGCCTTCGGAGTCGTGGCAAAGGTACGTTGTATCTTTAGCCGAGAAGGCAAAGTGGAAAGATTTTCTCACGAGCGGTTCAAGCGAAATTGCTTTCAACGTTTGACTGTCAATATTGGCTTGATAAAGTACGTTGCCAGCTTTATCGCGAATTATACCACCATTATTTGAAATTACAAAATCGTATTCAACGCCATAATGTTTAAGTTGCGGCGTCAACATACCGTAATCACGCCCAGACACCATACCGAATTTATTTCCAGCGGTTCGCCAAGCATGCACGCCTTGAATAGTTATTTTGCTGATTGTCCTGTCGCGGAATAAAGTTCCGTCGTAGTCACTAGCCGCAATTTTCATTTTATCGCCTCCTCATAAATGACAGCCTCCAACGGTTGAAGTACGCCGATTTTATTTTTGTCGTAACTGCCGAAAATAAATTTCGCTTGAGATAAAATTTCTGCAGGAAATTTAACTTCGTCCAACGTGAAATTTACTAAGACGTAAACTTTTTTATTTTCAGTAGCGCGAATGAAGGCGAAAATTTTTTCATCGTCTTTGAGTAATTCTTCATAATCGCCGCTTAAAAGTGTTTCGCTGTGTTGGCGCAAATCGTCTAACCGTCTGAAATAATTCAGCACGGAATTTTTGTCAGCGTCTTCAACGGCGGCATTGCAAATTTTATAATCGTCGTGAATCGGCAACCAAGATTGACCTGTAGTAAAGCCAGCGTTTTCATCTGCCGACCATTGCATTGGCGTTCGCGCATTGTCACGGCTGAAAAAGTGTACAAATTCCAACGCCTTATCTTTGCTGAAACCTTCATTCAATGCAATTTCATACTGTCCATGCGATTGAATGTCATCATACTTTTCAATCGAATCCCACGCAATATTTGTAAAGCCGAGCTCCTGTCCTTCAAAAATAAACGGCGTCCCGCGCAGAGTCAATAAAATCGTCGCCATAGCTTTTGCGGCTTTCACGGAGTCTGCACCTTTAGGCATAAAATGATTTATACTGCGCGGCTTATCGTGATTCTCAAAGAAAATTGGATACCAGCCATTATTTTTTGTAGCAGCTTGACTGTTCGCGATAGCCTGTTTCAATTCGGTCAATTTCCAATCAGTACGACGACACCAAATTTCACCGTCTTTGATTGACAAGTTGACGTGGCTAAATTCAAACAGCATACTGAAAACGCCGTCAGCGCCGACCCATTTATTTAAATCTTCAGCGGCAACGCCATTTGCTTCACCGACTGTAAAAATATCGTGACCGTCAAAAACTTTGCGCTTAAATTCGTGAAGGAAATCTAAAATGCCGTCCGTGTTCGCCGTCATCGTATGAATAGCAACCATACCGTCTTTGCCGTCTGGTTCACCGTCTACAAAAATTTTCGGCTTTTTAATGTACGTTATAGCGTCAATACGAAAACCGCCTACACCTTTATCAAGCCAAAAATTTGCCGCGTCAAAAAGTGCTTGTCTAACTTCAGGATTTTCCCAGTTTAAATCTGGCTGTTCAACCGCGAAAGTGTGCAGATAATATTGCTGCCTTTCTTCGCACCATTGCCACGCACTGCCGCCGAAAATTCCGCGCCAATTTGTAGGCGGCGTACCGTCCGCTTTAGCGTCGCGCCAGATGTACCAATCAGCTTTTGGATTAGTTCGGCTTGACTTCGACTCAATAAACCATTTATGTTTATCGGAGCTGTGATTGTACACCAAATCCATAACGACGCGAATATTTCGTTTATTACCTTCGGCAATGAGTTTGTCAAAGTCAGCCATTGTACCGTAGGCAGGGTCAATCGCCGTGTAGTCTGAAATATCGTAGCCGTTATCAACCTGCGGTGAAGGATAAATCGGCGTCAACCAAATTGCACCAATGCCCAACTTTTTAAGATAATCTAACTTGCTAGTAATGCCGACAATATCGCCCGTGCCGCTACCTGTCGTATCCATAAAACTTTTTGGATAAATTTGGTAGACGCTAGTTTTCTGCCACCATTTTAAATTTTTCATAAAAAAATGCGGCGACTCTCCAATTTATGAAAGCCGCCGCTCACCTCCTCTTAAGACGTGTTAAAACAGTTTAAATTTATTTAAGTTCGGGCCAGTAACCTTTATTCGCCTCAATCAAATCGTCCAAAATCAATTTAGCAACGCGAGCGCTAGGAACAGTCTTTGAAAGTGTTATCGCTTGCCAAAGTTTAATGTAGGAATGTTCAATCCAAGCGTCGACTGCCAATTTTTCAACGGAAACTTGCTGTTCCATAAGACCTTTTTGGAACTGCGGAATTTCACCGACGACCAGCGGT
>JAFSUE010000321.1 GCA_017445435.1 Selenomonadaceae bacterium
GCTGTTATTATCTTTCGTGTAGTGAATAACTTTTTTATCGCCGCTGTAAACGCCGAAATGTTTGTAGCCGAAAATTCCGCAATCGCGTTCAACGTAAATGACGTCTCCAAATTTAATATTCGCCATTGAAGTCACCGCCTATTCAATCTTCAGCCGAAAATTACGTGTGCGGCAGGCGCGGCAATTAGCAAACTGATAATCGTACGTTCAAGGAAGAGTATAAATAATTCAGGCAAGCTTACTGGAATTTTTGAACCGAGTATCAAGCCGCCGACTTCCGACAAATAAATTAATTGCGTGACGGAAGTAACTGCAACAATAAATCTTGTCATTTCGCTAGTGATTGTACTTGCCGCGATGATTGACGGCGTGAACATATCCGTGAATCCAACAATCATTGTTTTTGACGCCGCCTCTGCTTCTGGTACGTCAAGTAAGTTTAACAGCGGCAAAAAAGGTTTTCCAAGTACGTCAAAAATCGGTGTGTTATTTGCCAGCACTAAAGCTAACGTACCAATGCACATTACGACGGGCAAAACGCCAAACCACATTCCAGCCGCATTTTTTAACGCGCTTTCCATAAACTGTTCGACGCCGCGAAATTCCGCTACACGTTGACGCGCTAAAGCTAAACCGTACTGAAAAGATGACGTGTAACCTTCTGGCAACTGTTCGCCCATTGCCTTGCCTTCGACTAAAAATTCATCTTTCTTCAAGCTAAGCGGTGGGATTCGTGGCAAAATTACCGCGCAAACAAATCCTATCGCGCAGATTAAAAGGTAGTACGCGCCAAAATATTGCATTAAGTCAACTTGCGCCAATACGACGATGCTAAACGTTATCGACACGGCGGAAAATGTTGTTGAGATTATAGCTGCTTCACGTTTTGAGTAGTAGCCGCCTTCGTACTGATTCGCCGTCAGCATAACGCCCAATGTACCGTCGCCAATCCATGAGGTCATACAGTCAACCGCCGCGCGTCCTGGTATCGTGAAGACTGGACGCATTATTTTTGTCAGCATTGCGCCGATAAATTCCAACAGTCCAAAATCTAAAAGCAACGGCAAAAGTAACCCTGCTAATAAAAATATTACGACGAGTACAGACATTAAATCGTTAAGTACGAAACCGCCGCCGTCCGCGCAGGTTATCATATGCAAAAAGCCTTCGTTGCCGTCCTCCGCGTCAATGCCCAAGTACGTCAGCCAAATAAAAATCGCGCCTATGATTCTGATAACGACCCAAACTGCCGTTGTCGAAAAAGTATTTGATACAATCGGGTACGTTGCAATGAAATTTGGCTTGTGCAAAAAGATAATGCCAAGTAACGCGGAAGTCGTCACGATTATTAAACACAAAATCGGTAAGAAGTCGCCGATAGCGTTGCTGATGATGTCCGCGATAATTTTTACTATGACTGTCCACTTGCCGTCGTCTTGTACTGGTATCATAAATAAAAATACGCCGATAAGTGACGGGATTAAAAATCCTGCAAGTGAGCCAGCCTTTTTATCCTCCATAATTGAAGTTAATTCCTCCTTAAAAATTTTAGCTTGCAATATTTTTTTTATTTTTTTCACGAAGTCGCGCAGGTTTAAACTTTGAAAGTTCCTCTTTCGTCATCTTTGGAATATCGCTGTAATCAATTTCCCTATCTTTTAATGCATCAAGTTCTGCCAACTGTTCTTTAGTAAGCGGTGGCATACCTTTATAAATACGAATACTGCCCATAATAAATTGTTTCCTCAAAAATTTTAGCTTGCAATATTTTCTTTATTTTTTTCACGAAGTCGCGCAGGTTTAAATTTTTTCCATTCTTCGTCAGTAATTTCGGGAATGTCGCTTAAATCAATTTCTTCATCAGACTTTGGAGCGTTTGCATAAATTCGTGCAAGCTGTTCCGCTGTCGGTTTCATTCCACGTTTAAGAATCAAACTGCCCATAATAATCCTGTTCCTCCTTTTTAGTTGCATATCGTGCCGAAATTATCCGATATTTTTCAATACGTTCAGTATAAATCACAGCTAAAACTTTTCCAACTCGACCAACAACTTTTATTCTGTCCTCATAGTCACTATGAAGTTCATCATAATCATCAAATCTATATTCGTCGAGAAAAACTAATGCAGCATCTTCAAAACTTATTCCGTGTTTTTTCTTGTTAATTTTATTTTTCTCGTCGTCCCATTCAACAATGTATTCTCCAACTTCAATTTCGCCCATTTAACCACCTCTCAAATAAGTTGCAACAA
>JAFSUE010000322.1 GCA_017445435.1 Selenomonadaceae bacterium
CGGCGGCAATGTCAATTTAGTTGACGGAAAATTTTGTAAGTGTTAATATTGCATAGAAAAAATTTCCGTGATTGTGATTGTTTTTGAAGGGGGATTTTGTTTTATGATTGATATTACCGACAGAGTGCGGAATAAAGATTTGCAAAGTAAAATTGTAACGGCGGAAGAAGTTGCAAATTGGATTAAACCAAATATGACGCTTGCTTGTAGCGGCTTTACGGCGTCTGGTTATCCTAAAGCAATTCCAATGGCGCTTGCCGAACGTATGAAGAAAGAGCCGTTTACCGTCAACATTTGGACTGGCGCTTCAACTGGTCCTGAACTTGACGGCGTACTTGCTGAAGTAAAAGGCATTAAACAGCGCTTGCCTTATCAGACTGATGCTAGACTGCGTCCAGAAATTAATGACGGCACGGTTAATTATCTTGATTTGCACCTTTCCGAATCTGCAGGACTTACCCGCGCAGGTTATCTCGGCAAGATTGACGCGGCGATTGTCGAAGTTTGCGCCATTACCGAAGAGGGAAATTTAATTCCTACAACTTCACTTGGCAACGCGGCAAGCTACGTACAAAGTGCTGATATTGTTATCGTCGAAGTTAATACGACTCAACCTTTGGCATTGGAAGGCATTCACGACGTTTATGTACCGCTTGACCCGCCTAACCGTCTGCCCATTCCGCTGGTTAAAGCTGACGACAAAATTGGTACGACTTACATTCCCTGCACGCCTGACAAAATTAAATTTATCGTACCTTGTGACGTAAAAGATCATACCCGCGATCTTTCGCCGATTGATGACAATTCAAAGAAAATGGCGAAATTCACCATTGAACTTTTGCACAAAGAAATTGCGGCGGGTCGTATGCCGAAAAATCTTTTACCGTTGCAATCTGGCGTTGGCAACGTCGCTAATGCAGTGCTTGAAGGTTTTGTCGAATCAGATATGACTGACTTAGTTGTCTACACGGAAGTCATTCAAGATGCGATGCTTGACCTTATCGACGCTGGAAAATTGCGTATTGCGTCGGGAACTGCTTTTTCACCGTCGCCCGCTGGTATGGACAGATTTTATAAAGATATTGACAAGTACCGCAAATATATTTTACTTCGTCCTGAAGAAATTTCAAATTCGCCTGAAGTTGTCCGCCGTCTTGGAGTTATCGCGATGAATACGGCGTTGGAAGTTGACATTTACGGCAACATCAATTCAACGCACGTTGCAGGCTCAAAAATGATGAACGGTATCGGCGGCTCGGGCGATTTTGCACGTAATGCGTACTTAACAATTTTCTATACGCCGTCTGTTGCTAAAGGCGGAAAAATTTCTAGCGTCGTGCCAATGTGTTCGCATATTGACCATACGGAACATGACGTTGACATTATCATCACGGAGCAGGGCATTGCTGATTTACGCGGTAAAGAGCCGCGCAGTCGTGCATTGGAAATTATCAATAAATGCGCTCACCCCGACTACAGACCGATTCTGCTTGACTACTATGAACGCGCACTTGCCGTTACGAAGAAAGCTAACACCCCGCACCTTATCGATGAGGCGTTGAGTTTCCATTCACGTTTCTTGGCAACGGGCGATATGCA
>JAFSUE010000045.1 GCA_017445435.1 Selenomonadaceae bacterium
CGCTCAACCGCAACAGGAAGAACAGCAGCAAGATCAGTACGTTGCGGCGGGATCTATGGATGAAAAGTCCGTTAAAAATATGACGGAAGAATTCAACAAGGCTTTGGAGCGCGCAAACAGCAACCTTGAATTTAAGTATCACAAAGAAGTTAATATGATGTCTGTCGCCGTTGTCGACAAAGATTCCGGGAAAGTTATTAAAGAACTCCCGCCCGAAGAAATGGTCAACAATATGATTAAATCCAAAATTTGGATCGGCGCTTTTCTCGACAAGATCGCTTAGTAATGCGGCATTGCGCATTCGGTCGCGTCAAATTTTTCGATTGACTTAATTTTTCAGACTGTCGGTAAATTTCATGGTACGCAATTACGTAAAGGAGATTTGCCGACAGTTTCTTAAAATTCCCAAGGAGGGATAAACATGGGTGTTGGAGGAATTTACGGTCTGTCCGGCTCGGGGCTCGACATTGACTCTATGGTTAAAGTCGGCATGATGAGCAAGCAGAATCAGCTTGACAAAATGCAACAGACCTACACCAAAAATGAATGGAAGAAAGAAGCTTTACTCGACATTTACAAAAAAGTTGAAGATTTCAACTTAAATAAAATGACAGATTACAAACTGTCAAGCAATTTAAGTTCGCGCACGGCGACAAGCAGCGACTCTGCCATTACTGCTAAAGCAAATGCCGATTCCTCAATTGGCCCGCATTCCATAACTGTTACGTCTACCGCGTCTAACGCTTATATTGTCGCTAAAAACAATAGTTTGGAGAATAGTTTGGAGGGTGTTTCAACTACAGTTTCCTTAGCAAATAAGGGCGACAAAGCATTATCTTACTTAGGCTACTCTAACGGTTTGGAATTTACGATAAACAACAACACAACAATAACGGCTGATTCAGATACTACATTATACGGTTTGGTTTCCAAAGTAAATGCCGAAACTTCAAAGACCGGCGTTAAAATGACGTATGATTCGGATAACGGCTACATTTCCTTCTTCCAACAAAATCTCGGCACGCAATACACAATTAATATTGCCGCTACCGATAACAGTGATACTTCCACTGATACAGCAAGTTTTTTCAACGAATTGGGTTTACAATACAGGGGAATTGTAATGACGGAAGAAACTGCAGGATCAACGTTTTCTAAAGGTAATTATACTTTAGGAGAAACCATTACAGGCACAGATGCCACAGCTATTATTGACGACAAAAAGTATACTGCCGATAAAAACAGTATTTCCGCGGACGGCGTCACCTACAATATCGGCAACGTCACAAGCGATAAACTTAATCAACAGATTGTTGTCAATGTCGACCAAGATCCTGAAAAGATCATCGAAACAGTTAAATCTTTCGTCAAAGACTACAACGAACTTATTGACAGCCTTTACGACGCCTACCGCGAAGCGCCAAACAGCAGCTATAAACCGCTTACTGACGCGCAGAAAAACGCAATGACGGCAGATCAGATTACCAAGTGGGAAGAAAAAGCTAAGGCGGGTATGCTGTACCACGATCAAACGCTCCGCAAAGTTATCGATGATGTTCGCAACGCGGTCACTTTGCCGATAGACGGTGTTTCGGACAGCGATTCCAACAGCATTTACAAGCTGGGGATTTCCACAACGGGAATGTACGGACAAATTACACTTAACGAAGACAAATTGCGCGAGGCCTTGTCTAAAGATTCCGACGCGGTATATAAAGTTTTCTCAAAACCCAATACCACTGCCACTACAGATTCTGCCAACGGTATAGCGGTAAGGCTTTCTACGGCGTTGACTAATGCTACAACGAGTATATCAAAAGTTTCCGGCAGAAGTTCCAGCACCGGCGGCGACAGCACTTTAGATACACTTTTGCGCAGTATGCAGGAGCGTATAAGCAACTTCAAAAAGACGATGAGTACTTTTGAAAATAACCTTTACAAAAGGTATGACGCAATGGAGTCGGCGCTGGCAAGTCTCGGTTCGCAAATGAGCTATCTCTCCAGTATGTTTGCTTCATAAAAATTAAAATATAAATAGTTATGGAAAGGTGAGGATTATATGGTAAATGCGGCGGAAGCATACAAGCAACAGCAACTTATGAATGCGCCTCCCGAACAGTTGACGTTGATGTTGTACAACGGTTGTCTGCGTTTTATTGAAGACGGTATTCAGGCGGTAAAGGATAAAAATTTTGAGGATGCAAACACGTATTTGCAAAAAGCGCAGCGTATCATTTCGGAATTTCGTCTTACGCTGAATATGGATTATGAAATTGCGCATCAGTTGTTGCCGCTGTACAATTTCGTTTATGACAGATTAGTTGAAGGCAACATAAAAAGCGACACGGCGCCGCTTGAAGTATCTTTGACGATTATGACTGAACTGCGCGACGCGTGGGTTGGCGCAATGAGAAAGGCGCGCATTGAAAGAGGTCAAGGCAAAGGCGGACAAGGTTATGCCTGATGACGGCGTTAATCAAATGAGCGACGAAGAAATTGCGGCTGCGGCGATAAATCATTGGAAACGCTACTTGTCATTGTCGAAGGAGCTTTTAAAATTTATCGACAAAGAAGATATGGAAACGTTTATGATGGTCGTCAAGGATCGCGGAAAATTGGTTGACAAAATTAAAACGTTGCCTTCTACAGAATATCGCAAAACTGACGAATTCAAAGAACTTGCCGAAAAAATAATGCCGCTGGATCGTGAAATAATGTATAAGGCACGCGGCTGGCTGATTAAGTCGCGGCGTCAAAACAGCGTTGTGCGGTCGTATGACATAGAAACTTCACTGGCGATGAATCAAAGTTTAAGCTTTAACGAAAAATATTAGCCGAAAAAATTTTTTGGCACATTGAATAAAAATTCCCGACGTTGTAAAATCTGCGCGGGAATTTTTTTTATTGGAAGTGATTAAATGATTGTTGAAGTATCAATGAGCGACGAAGAATTTAAATTTATCAGCGAATACGCCGCGCAGGAAAATTTGTCAATTTCTGATTTTATTGTAAGCGCTGTAATGGAACAAATTGAAGACAGGGAGGATTTAAAACTTTATGAAAAGGCGGAGGCAGAGTTTAACGCTGACCCCGTGACTTATTCGCACGAAGAAGTTAAAAAATTTTAGCAACACATACTGATTGAGAGGAATGATTTATGCGCAGTAAAAATATTAATATGTTTCTTATGGACGGCACGCCTACAGGACTCATTAAATGCACTATTGGAAATTGGATAGGCATTGTCTATAAAATTCCTAAATCAGAACTTGAACGTTGCAAAAAGGATAAAAATCGTGACGATTTGAAACAGAGCGGTGTATATTTTCTTTTCGGCGCGTCGAATGAAACCGGCAAGCCCGTTGCTTATATCGGACAGGCGGGCAATCGCAAAAACGGCGAAGGAATTTTAAATCGTCTGCTTGAACATAAGCGCAACGCCGACAAAGATTATTGGACGTATGCCGTTGCAGTTATTACTGCAAATAATTCTTTCGGTCCGACTGAAATAAGTTTTCTTGAAAATAAATTTTGCACGCTTGCCATTGACGCAAATCGCTATGAAATAAAAAACGGAAACGATCCTTCGGCGGGACACATTACCGAAGAAAAAGAAAGCGAAATGGAGCAGTTTATTGAAAATGCCCGATTAATTATGTGGGCTTTAAACGAGAATATTTTTGAACCTGTTAAGGACGCACCCGCTATTTTGCCCAATGAAGACAATCTTTTTTATCTGACACGAAAAATTAAAAGTATCAATTTTACTGTTAATGCTGTTTGCAAAAAGAATGATGAAGGTTTCGTCGTCTTGAAAGGCAGTAAAATTTCTCCGTTGGTTAAAGATTCAGTGTCTATTGGAATAAAAAAACTTCGTGCATCTGCCAAAATTGATTCAAATTATATTTTGTTGGATGATATTTCTTTTTTAAGTCCTTCAGGCGCGGCAGAATTTGTTATCGGTAACAATGCCAACGGCTGGGAATATTGGAAGAATAAAGACGGAGTGGAATTGAGATTTTGTAAAGGAGAAAATGCAGATGATTGGACGGTACACCTTACCCGAAATGGGAAAAATTTGGTCGATTGAAAACGAATGGCGCACGATTTTAAGCGTTGAACTTGCCGCTTGTGACGCAATGGCGGAACTTGGAGAAATTCCTGCGGACGCCTCTAAAAATATTCGCGCTAAGGCAAATTTCACCGTCGAACGCATTAAAGAAATTGAAAAAGTCACTGACCATGACATTATCGCCTTTTTGACGAACGTTGCGGAATATGTAGGCGACGATTCAAAATACATTCACAAGGGCTTGACTTCCAGCGACGTTAAGGACACGGCGTATTGTCTGATGATGAAACAAGCCGCCGATATTATTTTGGACGATTTGAAAAAGTTCCGCGAAGTTTTACGCCGCCGCGCAGTTGAATTTAAGCACACGCCTTGTATAGGA
>JAFSUE010000323.1 GCA_017445435.1 Selenomonadaceae bacterium
CGCTTGCTGAAAAAACTGAAAAGTTGGAACGCGATATTGCAAACTTGAACGCTGGAATGAAACGGCTGGAACAAAAACTTGATAAAATTCTTTCAAGCATAGGCAATTCAAATACCGTTATAGATGACGTGTCTGCAAATGTTTCAGAAGTTAAAAATAATTTGCGGCTTTTCAATCAATCGGAGCGTCAACTTTTTCACGAAATAAATTCAAAATTGTCACAGCAACTTCAAGCCCAATTCGATGAAATTCATTCTTTGCAGTCCAATTTGCAGAAGACGCAAAAGTCTGCTGAATCTGTAGAAAAATTTTCTACGCAAGAATTGAATTTGTTGAAAGTCATTCAAGATAAACTTGCCGAACAAAAAAATTTAAGTGACGCGTTGAACGATGAATTGTTGTCCGTGAAAGGTATTCAAGATAAAATTGCCCAGCAACAAAGTTTGAATGTTGCGTTGAATGATGAATTGTTGTCCGAAGTAAAAAAACTTTCAACTATTTTCAGCAAGGAGCAACTAACTAAAGACGACTTGAAGGCGATTGAAAGTTTTCTACGTCTTATCGCGGCTAACCAAATGATTCAAGAAACATATCTTGAGACGAAATAAAAAAAGTCCCTACAAGTTTTTTCAACTTGCAGGGATTTTAATTTTATTTAAGCTTTAAAATTTTAGCCGCGAACAGGAGTTACAACGTAAATGAAATCTTCTGCGCCGTCGCCTTCGCGTATGTCAACTGGTTCGTGTGGTCCTTTCATAGAAATTTGGAAAATTTGGCTCTTCAAAATTTTAAGTACGTCGGAAATGTACGTGTAGTTGAAAGAAATTTCAATGTCTGCACCTTCCAATTCAACGTCGATAGTATCTTCAACGTTGCCAAATTCAATAGTCTGCGCGGTAATTGTGAGTTTGTCTTTGGTGAAGTTGAACTTAATTTTTTTATTGGCGTCTTCCTTAGAAATAATTGCGCCTCTTTCGACTGCCGCACGCATTTCAGCAACGTTAATGTGGGCAACAATTTCAGCGCCTTTTGGAATGACACGATTATAATCAGGGAAAGCGCCTTCAATAAGCCGCGCCGTCAAGAAAATTTTATCAATCGTAAAGGCAACGGCTTTCCCCGTGTAGTCAATCTCAATTAATTCATCTTCATCATCTGACAACATTTCAGCGATACTGTGCAAAGCGTCGGAAGGTATGATAAATTTCAGCGTGTCTGTATTTTCGTACAGCTTATCGCGAACGATAGCCAGTCTGTGCATATTTGTTGCAACAACGGTTATATCGTCGTCCTTCGTCTCGAACTGACAGCCAGTATAAACAGGGTGATTTTCATCAGTAGCGCAGGCAAAAACTGTTTGCTTGATTAAATTTTTTAAGACGACGGATTTAATTTTCAAATTACTTTGTGCGTCTTTACGTGAAACTTTTGGGAAGTCATCAGCATTCATTGTTGGAATGGAATATTTTGACCTGCCAGAAGAAACTTCTAAATAGCCTTCCTCTTCGTTATGAAAAATTGCAATCGCGTCGCTGGGCATTGCCTTTACAATGTCGATAAACTTTTTGCCGATAGCTACAATTTGTCCTGCGTCCTGCATAAGCACAGGAATTTTCGCCGACATACCAAGCGCGTAGTTATTCGTGTGAATTTCCAATTCGCCGTCTTTAACGCTAAGATAAATTCCGCCCAAAACTTGAGTCTGCGGCTTAACGGCAATGGCTCGCGATAATTGAAGCAGCACGGATAACAAATCTTTCTTTGAACAAGTAAACTTCATAAAATTAATTAACCTCCAAGTGAAAAATAAATTTGACTGTTTAAAATCTGCAAATTATAATTCATACAGATTTTTTAGAAAGGGGGAAAATTTTAATGGATGTAAATACGAATTTAATTTTGATGCAGTACTTTGAAAACGCCGCTGACCTCAAGCCAGGCGAATTTGTATTGTTGCGTGAAGGCAAGGTTATTGACCCGCTCATTCACGGCAAGTTCACGAAGGAACACATTTCAACAATTCGCGTGTCGGACAATCAGGAAGTTTTTGAAGGCGACGTGTTAGTTTATCCCAAGACACGCCAATACTGCATTATCGACGACATTAGACACTATTTTAGCGAAGGCGAAGGATATTATTTGATTCATTATCATACACAGCATATGTTCCCGCCGCCTCCACCTCATCATCATCGCCATTGTTGCCATAAACACGAAGACGAAGAAGAATAAACATTCGCTGAAAATTTTTGTAGCGTCAACGTCAATTAAAACGTTGGCGCTTTTTTTATCGTTAGACTTCTGCGTCACCAAAAAGGTTTGCGTGCTTTCACGCTTAAAAAAAATTTAAAAGTAAGCGGAATGCTCTTCGGAGAAGACCGTATGCGGGCTAATTGGCGTAGCCTTTGAGAATAAGGGTAGCTTGACTACCAAACTTTTCAAGAATCCCCCCGCCTCTTTAGGCGGTGGGAGTGTTCAACACCGCGCTTTCCCACGCTCTATCTTCAAGTGGAATTAATGCAGGATTGGCGTATTTCGATAAAGTTCCGCGTGCAGATTTTTTATTAGTCTTGATAAAAAAAGGTGGCGTACCAAGCGCGGCAGTTTTTTCCGCAAAAATTTTTATAGCCTCCGCAAAAGTTATGCCCTTTTTCAAATAA
>JAFSUE010000324.1 GCA_017445435.1 Selenomonadaceae bacterium
CACGTCAATAATTTTCGCCGCTCGACCGTCGACAGCCCGCATTAAAATTACAATGTCTTTGTAGGTAATTTCGCGGTAAGCTTTTAAATCCTTGTCCCAAATATTTTTATGCGCGTCGATAATCGATTTAATTTTGTCCGCGATAACTTGAACTTCCAAACTCAACTTGTCAAATTCTTCAGCATTAGGAAAATCATCTGGCGGCGCGTCGTCTTTGTCGTCATCAGAATTGCTAGCCTTTTTAACGTCTTCAAGGTTGATGATTAAAAATTCAGCTGGCTCGTCAAAAGAATTTTTTACGGCGGGATAATCAGCGCCAAAATTTAATTCGGCGTCTTCATTATAATCAATTTCCATTGCGTCTTTAGTCATCAAGCGGCGGAAAATGACGTTGACGGCGTCGACAACTTGACGGCGTGATCTAAAGTTCGTGGAAAGGTCAATGCGTTGGCTATCAGAAGTTTTTGGGTAGTTATCGTACTTAGCCATAAAAATTTCTGGGTCAGCATTGCGAAAACGATAAATTGACTGCTTAACGTCGCCGACTGCGAAAAAATTATTTTTGCCGACAATCTTACTGATAATTTCTTCCTGCACGCCGTTAGTGTCTTGGTATTCGTCAACCATAATGACTTTGAATTTTTGGCGGTAACTTTCAGCCGTCGCGCTATCGGTATTAAAAATTTTCAGCGTAAGGTGTTCCATATCGTTAAAATCTATAATTCCGCGTTCACGTTTCGCCGCAGTAAAGGCGCGTTCAAAGTCAATCGTAACTTGTGCCAGTTGACGTACGGACGCCGCTAAATTTTTTATTTGCTTTAAAATATCTTCGCGGTTCATGTAAACCAATTCGCGCAAATTTTTAATTTCATCTTTGTATTTATTACGCTGATTCAAAAGTTCTGCTTTTAAAGACTTTATATATTCGGGAAATTTACCTGAAGGATACTTTACAAATTCTATTGAAATTTTTAGCGCGTCAAAAATTTTGTCCCACGAATCATAAACTTTACGTAAAGCTTCAAACGCTTTCAAATCGCTTTCAAAAGTTTGAATGACTTTATCCCAATTTTTTTTATAAATATCGTCGACAAACTGCGCGGCGGAAATATCACGAGCATTGCGGCAACTTTTCAGCATATTTTTTATAATATTTTTAGCGTGTTCAAGCGCAAAATTTATGAGGAAGTCAAACCAATTTTGCCCGTCGTCAAGCGTCGCCGTTTCGGGATTTTCATAAAAATTTACAAGAGACTTCAACCATTCTTCGGGATAAGGACGACTCTGCGAAAATTTGTATAGTTCAAAAATAATTTTGTGCAAGTCCGAATCGCCATAAACATTTCCGTCGAAGTTGTCAGCAAAATTTATGAAGTCGGGGTCAGTTGAATATTTTTCTTCAAAAAGTTTTTCAATAACTTCCTGCTTTAAAATGTTGAGTTCCTGTTCATTGCCTTCGCGCAGTTTTGGATCTAAATTTATTTTGGCGAAGTTACGGCGAATCACGGAATAACAAAAGGCGTGAATAGTCATAATTAAAGCGCCGCTTAGCAAGATTGATTGACGCTCAAGCCGCAAAAGTTTATCTTCGTCCGTTTCAATGCTCATACGTTCAAAAATTTTTTTATGAATACGCGACCGCATTTCTTGCGCGGCAGGTTTCGTGAAGGTTACGACAAGCATTTTGTCAACGTCTAAATTTCCGTCAAGAATCATTTGAATAATTCTTTCTACAAGTACGGCAGTTTTGCCTGAACCAGCGGCGGCGGCTACAAG
>JAFSUE010000046.1 GCA_017445435.1 Selenomonadaceae bacterium
GGAAATGCCCAACGCCAAATATATTTTCGCCATTGCAACTTGCGGCGTGCCGTACTGGGGGCGACCTTTCACAGATTTAAATGAAATTTTAGCTAAGAAAAATTTACGGCAAAATGCCAGCTGGTTTTTGCGGCTTGTGTCAAATTATTTAATGTTTAGGGATACGGCGGCTGATTGGCGGATTAAAATTCGGTACTGGTTCGCAGAGCGGAAGTTGAAAAAAATTGCCGCGCAGATTTCACAAAATGAACTTCATAGTACGTGGGAAGTTGGAAAAAATTCTGGCAAAAAGTATCATGACGACTGGGAACGCCGCCGCGCAGATTTAGACAAAAATTTTATTTGCGACGTTGCAAAGTGTGTGAAGTGTGGACTGTGTGAAAAAATTTGTCCCGTCGGAAATATTCAGCGTCCGCACGGTTCGCCTGAATGGCAACATCATTGCGTTGAGTGTTTAGGTTGTCTGCACGTATGCCCTAAGCAAGCTATTGACTGCGGCGACGTGACGAAAGGGCGCAAACGCTATATTCACTGGCAAATTAAACCAAGTGAACTTTTTAATGCTTAATGCGTAATGAAAAAAAAATTACTAACTACTCACTACTCACTACTCACTAAAAATAAATGGAAGGAGCAATTATATTGTTCGGATTTTTGAAAAGATTTTTCGGCGATAATAACGAAAAAGAAATTAAACGTATGCAAAAGACCGTTGACAAAATCAACGCGCTTGAATCTACAATGCAAGGTTACACTGACGCTAAACTTACGACGCAAACTGAAATTTTCCGTGAACGCCTTAAAAATGGTGAAACGCTAACTGATATTTTGCCTGAAGCATTTGCCGTTGGTCGTGAAGCGTCACGCCGCGTTTTAGGTATGCGCCATTTCGACGTACAACTGATCGGCGGAATGTGTCTGCACGAAGGCAAAATTGCTGAAATGAAAACTGGCGAAGGTAAAACGTTAGTTGCAACGTTGCCCGTCTATCTCAACGCGCTTGAAGGTAAAGGCGTTCATATGGTCACCGTCAACGATTATCTTGCCAAACGCGATAGTGAATGGATGGGGCATCTGTACGAATTTTTAGGCTTAAGCGTCGGTTTAATCGTTCACGATATGGACTTCCCCGAAAGAAAATTTGCGTACAGTTGCGATGTAACTTTTGGCACAAATAACGAATTTGGCTTTGACTACTTGCGCGACAATATGGTTATTCACAGTGAACAAATGGTTCAGCGTCCTTTGCACTACGCGATTGTTGATGAGGTTGACTCAATCTTAATCGACGAGGCGCGGACGCCGTTAATTATTTCTGGACCTGGCGCGAAGTCTACTGACAATTACGCGATAATGGCTAAAGCTGTTGCAACACTCAAGGAAGGCGTCGACTATACCGTTGATGAAAAACAAAAAACTGTTGCGCCGAGTGATGACGTTATCCCCAAAATTGAAAAACGTTTAGGTATTCAAAATCTTTATGCGCCTGAAAATATTGAACTGTCCCATTGCTTTAACGCGGCATTGAGAGCTAAAGCGCTGATGATTCGCGATAGGGATTACGTTGTACGTGACGGCGAAATTATCATTGTCGACGAATTTACTGGGCGCTTAATGACTGGGCGGCGTTATTCTGACGGTTTGCACCAAGCTATTGAGGCTAAAGAAGGCGTAAGAATTCAGCGCGAATCTCAAACTTTGGCGACGATAACTTTTCAAAATTATTTCCGTATGTATGAAAAACTTGCTGGCATGACTGGCACGGCTAAGACGGAGGAAGACGAATTTTTAAAAATTTACAAATTGCCCGTCGTCGTCGTACCTACAAACAAGCCTGTTATTCGCGTCGACCACCCCGACGTTATCTACAAAAATAAACGCGCGAAGTATAAAGCCGTTGGCGAACAAGTCGAATCAATTCACGCGAAAGGGCAACCTGTTTTAATTGGTACAACGTCAATAACGCAGTCTGAAGAACTTAGCACCATTTTAAAAAAGCGCGGCATTCCGCATAACGTCCTCAACGCTAAATTTCATGAAAAGGAAGCTGAAATTGTTGCCAATGCCGGACAGTACGGCGCAGTTACCATTGCAACGAATATGGCGGGACGCGGTACCGATATTAAACTTGGCGACGGCGTACCAGAACTTGGCGGCTTATTCATTGTCGGTACGGAGCGGCACGAATCACGGCGCATTGATAATCAGTTGCGCGGACGTTCAGGACGTCAAGGCGATCCTGGCGAATCAAGATTTTATCTTTCATTGGAAGATGATTTAATGCGGCTTTTCGCGTCTGATAACGTTGCCAAAATTATGGACAAGCTCGGCATGGAAGAAGATGAACCGATTGAACACACGCTTATAACAAAGTCGATTGAGCATGCGCAGAAAAAAGTTGAGGCGCGAAACTTTGATATAAGAAAGCACGTTTTAGAATATGATGACGTAATGAATCAACAACGCGAAATTATTTACGGCGAACGTAAGAAAATTTTAAACGGCGTCAACCTGCGCGAAAATATTATGGGTATGGTCAATCACATTATCAAGCAGGAACTTAATCAATACGCTAATGAAAAACTTTATCCAGAAGAATGGCAACTTGACGAATTGATTAAAGACGCTGAAAAAATTTATGCGCTTGAAGGCGATTTGGACAAGGAAGAGTTGGAAAATTTAAGCCGTGATGAATTGAAGGAACTTTTGGAAGAGACGGCGGCTGATAACTACAAAGAGCGTGAGGAACTTTACGGCGCAGATGTTATGCGCGAACTTGAAAAGGTTATAATGTTGCGCGTCGTCGACAACAAATGGATGGAACACCTTGACCATATGGATATGCTCCGCGAAGGAATTAACTTGCGGGCTTATGGGCAACGCAACCCGCTTGTCGAATACAAAATTGAAGCGCTGGCAATGTTTGAAGAAATGGAAGCGGCGATACAAGATCAAATTGCGTCGTTAATGTTCCACGTTTCAGTTGTCCAACGCGAAGAAGATTTACTGCAAGACCGTTTGCAAACTGCGCGGGCGTCACATGGTGATAGTAGCTCCCCTGCCGAATCTAAGAAAAAAGCTAAAACTGCTGACGGAAAAAAAGTTGGACGTAATGACCCTTGCCCCTGCGGTTCAGGTAAAAAATATAAAAATTGTTGTGGGCGGCGTAAATAATCGAAGGGGGCGTGGATGATGTCAGATGTAGCAAAGATAAGTACAGATGAAAAGTCCGAATGCGATAAATGGCTTGATGAGTTGGGCAAACTTATGGACGAATTTGACGCAGGAAAAATTAATGAAATGGAATATCGCAAACTTTGCTTTGAACTTGACAAAAAATTTAATATTGCTGATGACAACGATGAAGATTTTTATCTTAACTCAAATGATGATGAATTTGAAATTGAAGAAAATACAATTTCTGATATGGATAAAGAAATTGATTTCGTTGAACCTCTTACTGCTCATCTTTAAAATATTTTGAAAGGATAAAAACTTGCAGAAGATTGTTTTTTACGAAGATATAAAAGGTAATTCTCCTGTTCGTGATTATACTAACGAACTTGCCTGCAAAAATAACGATCTAAGTAAAAACCATGCTAAAAAAATTTCTTATCAGATTAGGCGTCTTGAAACTTATGGGACTCGCAACGGAATGCCTATCATTAAACACATTGAAGATGATATTTGGGAATTGCGCCCTATTCCAGATAGAATTTTATTTGCCGCATGGATTGAAGATTCGTTTATTTTGCTTCATCATTTTAGAAAAGATACAAAAAAGACTCCACGTCGCGAAATTGATAAAGCGAAAAGAGAACTGGAAGATTATCGCCAAAGAAACCTTTAGGAGTTGATTTTATGATTAATGAAGAAAATTTGAAGAAAGAATTAGCGTCACGGATTTTAAAAAATTTCACGTCGAAGGATAAAATGTCCGCTGATGATTTAGTTGAAGATATGCAGGTTGACGAAAATTTTTTGAAAAAGTTGACGCTTGAACTTATCGGCAAACTTAACATTGAGAAAATGACGAATGAAGAAATTGCCGAAGAATTTATTAAAATGTCCGCGCAGTTTGATAATGCTGATGAAAAAGTTGAAGATGAAGTTGAAACGCCGCTGAAAAATTTTACTGCGTCTGATAAAGCCGACGTGTTAATTGAGGCGCTCCCCTACATTCAAGAATTTTACGGCAAAACTATTGTCATTAAGTACGGCGGCAACGCTATGATTAATGACGAATTGAAAGAAAAAGTTATGCAGGACGTTGCACTGATGAAGTACGTGGGAATGAAAGTCGTTATCGTACATGGCGGCGGTCCTGAAATTACGCAATTTCTTAAAAAAGTTGGCAAAGAAAGTTCATTCGTCAGCGGTCTGCGCGTCACTGATGAAGAAACAGTAGAAATTGCTGAAATGGTTTTGGACGGCAAGATTAATTCTGAAATTGTCACGCTGTTAAATCGGCGCGGACTTCGTGCAGTTGGACTTAGCGGCAAAGATGCTGGATTGATTCAAGCTGAAAAAAAACTTGCCACCGTTTACGAACAAGGCGACAAAGTGAAAGTCGATATTGGCTACGTCGGCAAGACAAAGAAAGTTGACACGCGCATTTTGGAAGATTTAATTTCGCGTGACTACGTACCAGTCATTGCGCCTATTGGTGTTGGTGACGACGGCGAAAGTTACAACATAAACGCTGATTATGTTGCTGCCGATATTGCTGGCGCTCTGCACGCTGAAAAACTTTTACTGCTTACGGATACTGACGGCGTTTATAAAAATTTTGAGGACAAGGAAACTTTCATTTCAACGTTGAAAGCTGATGACGCCCGCGAATTTATCAAGGAAGGAATTATTTCAGGCGGAATGATTCCGAAAGTTGAAGCTTGTTTACGTGCGCTTAATACTGGCGCGAATAAAGCACATATTATCGATGGACGCTTGCCGCATTCAATTATTCTTGAACTTTTCACGGCGGCTGGCATTGGGACGCAAGTTATTAATGCGTAATTAGGAATGCTTAATGCGTAATGAAATACTACTTACTACTAACTACTGACTAAATTTGCGCCAAAAGAAAAAGTAGTTTAACTAAAAAATCCCTCCGCTAGGGAGGGACTTTTTTTGTACAAAATTTTAAACGCTACTGATTTTGATTCAAATAATCATTCAGCCACTTTTCAACGGCTTGACCGATAATTTGTTTGCCTTCAGAATCTGGGT
Source organism: Selenomonadaceae bacterium (assembly GCA_017445435.1). Classification (GTDB taxonomy): domain Bacteria; phylum Bacillota; class Negativicutes; order Selenomonadales; family Selenomonadaceae; genus Quinella. The sequence continues at coordinate 5,230 of JAFSUE010000046.1, forward strand.
GCAAGCCGTCAGTTGTCAAGTACGCTTTCAAATTGCCTTCGTCGTCAGTCATTTCTTTAGTGATGTCGATAAAATTTTTCTGCTTACGTATCCAATCGCAAATTTGCAACTGATGATAACGCCAATCAGTCGGCGGCGCCTTTACAAATTGTGTATGGAACATTCGCGCAGGATTTATCGGCGTCGGCGTAATGAAGACAGGCAAAATTCCATTCTCTTCGCAAAGTTCACGAATCGCCGCTAAATTTTTTATACTTTGACTTGAAATAATTCCTGTACGAAAATCATTGACGCCCGCCATTACAAATAAAATTTCAGGCTGGAAAGGTAAAACGTCGGAATAAAATCTTTCTAAAATCTGCGCGGTAGTGTCGCCGCTATGTCCCAAATTTTTTACGAAGAAGGAACAGTACGTTTCCCAATTACAAAGTACTTGCGAAGGTGGAACAGTAACCGCGCCGCCGTGTGTTATGCTGTCGCCCAATGCACAAAATCGCGCTGGTTTATGAACTGTGAAAGTGTTGCCAGGATTTTTTTCAGACCAATCTGTAATGGCAACGTTAGCCGCTGAAATGCCACGTACTTGGTAAAAATATTCGCCTTCGCTAATGAAAGGCGTTTCATCGTAAAAGTCAAAACTTTCATCAACTGAATCAGCCTTCGTTACAAAATTTCTCGTGACTTCGCCGTCATGCCACAATCTAATTTCGTAGTGATTAGCATCTTTCGACGGTATCCACGAATAGACGACGTACAAAGGCGGATAACTCATCTGGTCGAACTCACTAGTTGTACGCGGCGCTTTAGGATTTATTTCAGTCGACGCAATCGGCACGTTATCAAGCACTACGACGTTATCAAAGTCCAACGCCGTTATCTTGAAAAATTCGTCCGCACTGTTGACTGCAATTTCAACGCCAGTCGTAGGCGAAATAATTATTTGGTCGCCGTAAGAAATTCTGTAACGAATTGCACCAGGTACAGCATTCCACGTCAAGCGCAAAGTATTTGTGAAATTGTTCATGTCAACAAAATCTTTGCCGCTTTGAAAAGTTTCATTCGACGCAACGGCATTTACAGGAAGATTTTTATTTGTGCTGTCCTGCGTCAAATGATTTTCAGTCGTTGCTAAATTCGTAAGCTGCAACGGCTTTTCGTCTTTAAGCTGAACATTTAACAGCGATAAAATAATTGCTATGATTATTGGCAAGACTTTCAACATAAAATTCACCTCAATATTCCAAATGATAAATTGCAACGTTCAGTAAAATTTTTATAATCTAATTGTAACTAAGGACAAAGAATTTTGCAAGTCGAAGGTAGCCAATTATAACGTTGATAAAATTTTGTTGGACACTCTAACAACTTTTGAGTATAATTTTCTTATTGATAAAACTTGAAAGGGTGAACTGTACGTGAGAGACTTTTTTAGAAATTTATTCAGCCGCGATAACGAATACGAAAAAGTTGAACCGATTGACATTGAAAATGCCGTGCGTAAAGAAATTACCGTTGCTGGCAGAGTTCAAGGCGTCGGCTTTCGTTTTTTTACTCAACAGACGGCTATAAATTTGCGCATTACTGGCTGGGTGAAAAATCAGACTGACGGTTCAGTCATTATGGAAGTTCAAGGGACGCCACAACAGCTTGACAGCTTGATAACGCGCCTTAAGCAGGGCAACGGCTATTCAAAAGTCGTGCAGATGAAAATTGAAGATCTTGCCGTCGAGAAGGGAGAAAATAAATTTGGAATCAGGTATTGACGGAGTAAATCCTAAAAGAATTTTAGTTTTGAATGGACCGAATTTAAATCTTTTAGGTTCACGCGAGCCGACAATTTACGGACGCTTGACACTTACTGAAATAAATGAAGCTCTGCGCGAACGTGCTAAAGAATTGGGCGTTGATGAAATTGACTTTCTGCAGTCGAACTTTGAAGGCGCGTTGATTGAAGCGATTCAAAAAGCGCGTGGACGTTATGACTTCATACTTTTGAACGCGGGCGCACTTACTCACTATAGCATTGCACTTCGTGACGCCATCGCCGCTATGCCCGTACCTGTCATTGAAATTCATTTGTCGAACATTCACAAGCGCGAAGAGTTCCGCGAAAGATCTGTAATTGCGCCAGTCGTCATGGGACAAATTAGTGGTTTCGGCATTGACAGCTACATTGCCGCCCTTGAAATTGCCGTCCGTAAGTTGCAACGGGAGGCGCAAAGTAATGGCGGAATTTAATTTTTCTGCGCGGCTTGAAAAACTTTTACGTAAAATTTCTGATGAACAAGTCGACGCAATTTTAATTCGTAAGCCTGAAAATCTTTTTTACTTCAGCGGTTTCAACGGCGACAGTTCAGTTTTATTCATCTCAAAAAATTTTTGTAAGCTGATAACTGACGGGCGCTATACTGAACAGGCTGAACATCAAGCGAAAGATTTTGAAGTCATTCGGCATAAGGAAGGATTGTTTGTCAAGCTTGCTGAAGAAGTTAAAAATTCCGCCGTTAAAACGTTGGGCTTTGAAGGAAATTTTTTCACCGTCGACGCTCACGCCGATTTAAAAGAAAAATTGTCCACCGTCGAATTAAAATCTGTTGAAGTCGATTCATTACGGCAGATTAAAGACGCGGCAGAAATTTTTTACATTCGGCAAGCCTGCGCAATAGCTGATAAATCTTTCGCGAAAATTTTAAACTTCATAAAAGCTGGCGTCCGTGAATTTGAAGTTGCCGCCGAGTTGGAATATATTATGCGCAAATTTGGATCGGAACGCGCCGCCTTCGATACGATTGTTGCATCTGGTGTACGTAGCAGTTTACCGCACGGCAGAGCCAGTAACAAAATTATTCAGCAAGGCGATTTTGTCACGTTAGATTTTGGCGCGGTCGTCAACGGCTATCATTCCGACATGACGCGAACAATTTGCGTAGGGAAGGCGTCGATGCGGCAACGTGAAATTTATAATGCCGTGTTGGACGCGCAGATTTACGGGCTGGAAGTAATTCAAGCTGGTATCGGCGGCAAGACGATTGATGAAAAAGTTCGTGAACGTCTTAAAAGTTTTGGATTAGACGAATATTTTGTACATGGGCTTGGACACAGTTTAGGTTTAAATATTCACGAAGAACCGCGCCTTAGTCCATTGAGCAAGTGTGAAAGTTTGGAAGTCAATATGCTTGTGACGGATGAGCCAGGCGTTTACATTCCAGATTTTGGCGGCGTGAGAATTGAAGATACAGTCCTTGTGACGACAAACGGCGCTGAACCTTTGACTAAGAGTCCTAAAAATCTTTTGGAGTTATGAAAAATTTTTTTAGGTACGAATAAAACGACACTTAATTGAATTAAGAATTAAGAATTAAGAATTTTTTCATCGGAGGAAAATTTTTTTAGGTACGAATAAAGCGACACTTAATTGAATTAAGAATTAAGAATTAAAAATTATTGAATTGTGAAAAATTTTTCAAAGTACGAATAAAGCGACATTCAATTTGATAATATTACCGAAGAAAAATTTTAGAAGGTGATTTTATGGAATTGATTGAGCGCTACGAAAAGTTGAAAGCTAAGGTTGTCAATCGGCGGACGGAATTTTTAGCGCTGATGAATTTTGTTGAGAATGAAACGGCGTATATGACGGCGCCCGCGTCATCAAAATATCATCTTTGTAGGGAACGCGGCTTGCTTGAACATAGTGTCAACGTTGCTGAAACTTTGTTGAAGTTGAAAAATATTCTTGCACCAGAAATTTCAGATGAAAGTTGCGTTATCGTTGCTCTGCTCCACGATTTGGGCAAAGCTGGCGTACCGAATAAGCCGCAGTACATTAAAGTTGATCCGTCTGACAAACAAAAACAGTACGGCTTGACGCCTTATCCGCCGTACAAATTCAATAGCGATTTAATTTATTTAAGCGTACCAGTTCGTAGCTTGTACCTAATCGGTAGGCGAATTAATTTGACGGAGGAGGAGGCGCAAGCGATTATTTATCACGACGGGCAGTACGTCGAAGATAATCGAAGTGTTGCGATGCGCGAAGAAAAGTTGACGCTACTTTTGCAGTACGCTGACCTTTGGAGCGGACAAATACTTGAAAAGAAATAAAGCGATTAATATTTAAAATAAAAAACTCTGCAGAAATTTTTCCGCAGAGTTTAATTTATTTTGACAATGTGCTATTTATAGCTTTCAATTTTTAATCCATTCAAGCGCTTCATTCAAACTGTTGAAGACGCCCGCGCAAAGTTCACGTACATCAGGCGTTGGCTGTGTTTGGTCGATAACCATAATTGCCGCGCAGTTTGCCGCCGCCGCCGCACGAATACCGTTTAAGCTGTCCTCGAAGGCGTAACAGTCATTCGGGGGCAAATTTATTTTTTTCGCCGCCAAAAGAAAAATATCTGGTGCAGGTTTACCATTCGTGACTTGATCGCCGCCAACAATCGCGTCAAAAAATTTTTCGATACCTGCGCGACGAATATTTTTAATTACGTCGGCAGTACCCGCGCTACTTGCAATAGCCGTTGAAATATTTTGTTCGCGGCAGTACGTCAAAATTTCCACAACGCCTGGTTTCATCTCAAGATTTTTTTCAATATCTTCGGCTACACGCTGAAATACGCGCTTGACATATTCTCTGCCGTCGACAGTTGGAAAATATTGGGACAGAACTTTAAAAAATCTGTCAACAGTTCCGCCGCTCATCAGCGCCGCAATTTCAGGTTTACGTTCGACGCCGAAAGTATCAGCCGTTTCAATCCACGCTTGCCGATATAATTTTTCTGTGTCGAAAAGTGTACCGTCCATGTCAAAAATTGCTCCACGTTTCAATTTTACCACCTCATTTAAAATTTCATTCTTAATTCTAAATTCTAAATTCTTAATTCGTATTTACCAGCTGGTTGAGTCGCGCCAAAATGACGGCGTTAAAAGTACCAGCACCACAAAAATTTCTAGACGACTTAAAAACATACAGACGCAAGCAAAAAGTTTACTAAAATTCGGTAGCAGTGCATAAGTACTAGTTGCGCCTTGAATGCCGAATCCAGGTCCAACGCTCGCCATTGTCGATACGCTAACTGAAAGACTGTTCACAAAGTCGATTCCGTCGAACATCATCACGAACGCAAAAGTTATGTCAAGTACGACGACTGCGAAAAAAAATCTTGCCGCGCTGTACACAACGCCTTCATCAATCGTCTTGCCATTCAGCTTGACGGCGTTAATAAGTTGCGGATGAATTTTTTGCCGAACAATCATTGCAACGAACTTGAACAGTAAAATTATTCGCGCCACTTTCAAACCGCCTGCCGTTGACCCTGCACAGCCGCCTAAAAACATTGTCATCATCATAAAAGATTTACTTATTGGCGGGTACAAATCGAAATCGTGAGCCACAAAGCCCGTCGTCGAACTCAAACTTGCAACGTGAAATAGCGCACTTCTAATCGCGTAGCCAACGTCCCAGTCCATTTCCAAAATTAAATCAGTTGAAATTATCGCCGTCACTGTAAAGACAATCCACAAATAAACTTTAAATTCAGCGTTGCGCCAAATATTTTTAATGCCGCGTTGGTACGATACAGCGTACATTGCAAAACTGCCGCTTGAGATAATCATAAAAAACGCCATACAAAATTCTAAGTAAGGGTTGCCATACTCATTGACAGTACTGTTGTAAACTGAATAGCCGCCCGTCGCAATAGTCGTCATAGCGTGATTAACTGCCGCAAAAATATTTAGTCCGCAAAGAAAATATCCTACCGCGCAGAAAAAAGTTAATGCAACGTAAATTTGGAATAACATTTTAGCGTTGTCACGAATGCGCGGCATATTTCGTTCCTTAGTTGGTCCAGTCGTTTCAGCCTTCAAGATGAACATTGCGCCGCGTCCGAATTGTGACAATATCGCCATAAAAATGACGACGATTCCAAGTCCGCCTACCCAATTTGATAAACTGCGCCAAAGTAAAATACTTTGCGGCAAAATTTCTACATCGTCAAATACCGTCGCGCCTGTACCTGAAAATCCCGCGAATGATTCAACTAAACTGTCAACCACATTCAAATAACCGCCTGCAATGTAAGGAACTGTTCCCAAAATTGAAACTAATAGCCAACCTAAACCCGTGACTGCAACTCCTTCACGTACGCCGATATTATCTTTGCCCTGCAAGCCGCCAAATCTTTCAAGCTCAAACGTCACCGCGATACACAAAAACATTGCCAGTAAGAATGCCGCCGCGTCGCCGTGATGGCTACTCATTGCCGCTAAAATTAACGGCGGGAGCATTGCCGCGCCTGTCGCCAATGTCAAGTAGCCTAACAGTCCGAATACAATTCGTTTATTCATTTTAATTTTCAGTTGTAGCTTTCAAAATTTTATCAGCAAAATTTTTCTGTAGCCATTTAAAAATATTTGTCATTGTCATAGCCCTAAAAAATTTATATAATTCACGCGAAATTATATCAGAAAATTTTTTCCGTGCAATAAAGTTAAGGAGGCGTAAACAATGTTAAAAAAATTTTTCTTAGCAGTTGTCCTGCAAATTTTATTCGTGTCGTCGAACGTGACAGCCGAGCCGAATATAGTTGAAATGCCGTTGCCGTTTTCAGATTATCGCGACGAACTCACGCGCCAATATACAATGAATCATTACGGCTTTTCAACGTCGACCATTGACCCCCGCGCAGTTGTAGTTCATTGGACGGCGGGCAGTACGTGGGAGTCAGCATACAATATTTTTTATGACGATTTACTGTGGGACGGCGAAGTAAACGTTTCTTCGCAATTCATCGTTGACCGTGACGGTACGATTTACCGCTTGATGCCAGAGACAAAGTTGGCGCGTCATGCGATTGGCTACAACTGGTGCGCGATTGGCATTGAAAACGTTGGCGGCGTCAATGGCGTTGAAGATTTGACGGCGGAACAGTTGCAAGCGAACATTGAATTGATTCGGTACCTGCACGAAAAATATCCTACGATTGAATATGTTTTCGGACATTATCAACAAGTCGAGGCGCGGGCAAGTGGATTGTACATTGAACTTGTGCCAGATTATTTTGCGGGCAAGCCAGATCCTGGACCTATTTTTATGCAAGCCTTGCAAGATGAATTGTCGGCGGACGGTTTAAAATTTTTCCCCGCGTAAAAATTTTTGGAGGCTAAATGTTTGAACAATAATTTTAAAGATATAACTCAAAAAATGGAGTTAATTTTAACAGTCGGGCAAATTTTAGCTGAAAGTGGCGCAACAGCCGATAGGATTGTTCGCAATTCACAAAGAGTCGCCGCCTTTATGCAAATTCCTGAAGAAAATTTTCATCTTCAAGTTATGCCGTCAATTTTATTTCTGCACGTGTCTGACGGTGAAAAAACGCATTTTGCATTCCGAAGTTGTGAAAAACACGGCGTCGATATGAATATCATTGCTACGATAAGTCAACTTTCGTGGCGTATCTTGAAGAAAAAATATTCTGTAGAAAAATTTCACGAAGTTTTGAGCGGCATTATTGCGCGTAAAAAAATTTATACGCAACTTCTAACTTATTTAGCGCCAGGAATTGCTTGTGGTGGATTTTGTATTTTATTTGGTGGAGATTTTTTAGCGGCGATTTATACTGCAATCTGCGCGGCGATTGGAAAATTTTTACAGATAAAATTGTTGAAGTTCGGAATAAATCCATTTGTCACGATGACATTTGCCGCATTTATCGCAACGGTAGCGGCGTACTTCGCGCACTTTTTGCCTACGCAGACAATATGGATACCTTTGCTTGCTTGCTCACTATTTTTAATACCAGGCGTACCGATTATAAACGGCGCTATTGATACGCTAAACGGCTTTTTAGTAAACGGCTTGGTTCAAACTTTCCGCACAGTTTTAATTTCATTGGGAATGACCGTTGGAATTGCCCTAGCCTTATTAGTTTGTACAGGATTTGATCCATTTAATTTTATGGAGCTGTGCCTGACTCTTTCAAATTTAAGCTTGACTCCTCAATACAATTTATTTATATGGACTTTAGCGGCGGCAGTTGCGGCTATTGGATTTTCACTTTTATTCAATATGCCAATACGCTGTTTGCTGTCAATAGGTCTTTTAGGCGCGTTAGCAGTTTTCACGCGAAATATTTTGATGATGGAATTTAATTTCTCACAAGAAATTGGTTCATTGGTAGGTGCGACGCTGGCAAGTTCCGCTACGTTTAAAGTTATTAAATGGACGCATTCACCCATGCAAGTTTTGATTATTCCCGCGTTAATTCCACTTGTGCCAGGCGTTTTAATTTATGGATTTTTATTTTCATGTTTAAACATAACAATTTTAACGTCGGAGCAATTTTTTCTCGTGTTACAAACTGGCATGGACGCCATGCAGATAATTTTTTTAATAGCTATCGGCGCGGCGTTACCGAATTTACTTGCTAAGAAAATTTTCGACCAGAAAAATAAATCTGAACAGGAAAAATTTTTGAATGAAGTTTATGGTTCAGA
>JAFSUE010000325.1 GCA_017445435.1 Selenomonadaceae bacterium
CTGTTTACGGTAATTTCACCGATTGAGAAAAGGTCAACATTGCTCCAGTACAAATCCGCGCCGTTATCGAAGACTACGCGCAAATCCCAGTACCTTGAATTTTCAGCAGGGTCGAAACGTATAGTAGCTGATGCGCCAGGCGCTATTGTTCCACTATCGCCGAGAAGATCTTCTTCCCAGCTATTTGAATCAGCAGAGCTACAAAAAATATGAAAGATTGTCGAGCCAGTGTTGTTAATAATCATAAAGTCCTGCGTACCCGCCAAAGCTGGAGTACTAGCCATTAACATTAACGCTACCGTCAAGACAAAAACGCGAAGTGATTTTACCATTACAATCGACCTCCCTAAAAAAATATTTTTTACCTACACGATTAAATTAATCGCGAAAAAATTTTTTATCAAATTAAAGTTTACTTTTAGTTACGCTATAATTTATTATTATAGTGTCATAACTTTCAATGTCAACATTTTCACGAATGCTTAATAAAATAAAATTTGTGGTACGTAAAAGTTGACGTTGAATCGTACCGTAAGCGAATCTGTATAAAATTTTTCTACGCTTAAAAATTCCTACGCTTGAGTTATGAAAAGATACTCATAATTTTTTTGTAAAGTTTTGAACTGAAAGGCTCATCATCTTCCGTCGCGTGGAAAATTTGCGCTTGACCAGCTTTAAGTCTGTCAAAAAGTTGTTCGGGCTTACGAATGCCAGTACCGACCGACGTTGACAACATAGGCTTGCCGTCGAAACGTGACAGCGGAACTTTTTTACTTGCCGCGATAATGACGGCGTCCGCCTCTTTAATTTCTTGGTCAGTCAATGCGTGGTAAACGCCCGCCGCGCCGTGAACTTCAACGCGAATATTAATCCCCAACTTTTCAGCGGCATTTTTCAACGCTTCACGTGCCATAAATGAAGATGAAATGCCAGTAGGACAAGCCGTCACTGCGATAATTTTTTGTCCAGTGGAAATTTGCGTTGCTGATGATTCAGACTTTTTGCGTTCAGCTTCCTTCGCGTCAATAATCTTTATGACTTCGTCAGCCGATTTAGCCTTGATGAGATTTTCTCTAAATTCTTCGTTCATCAACAGGACAGCTAAACGACCCATTTCCGTCATAGCGGTATCACCAGCTTTAATTGGTGCCGCTAATAAGACGATAAGCCGCGCAGGTTTACCGTCGATTGAATCGAAGTTTACGCCGTCAGGTACGGTTATCAGCGAAATTGACGCCTTTTTAACTGCGGCATTTTGCGCATGCGGCGTCGCCAATCCGTCAGAAAGTCCAGTTGAACCTTGAACTTCTCTAGCCAAAACGTCGCGGCGTACAATTTCTTTGTCACGAATCGCGCCAGCCGTCATAAGCAGATCAATTAACATATCAATGGCTTCATGTTTGTCTGCAGGATGAACGCCAAGTGCTATAGATTTTTTTGAAATAAAGTTAGTAATTTTTCCCATTTAAATCACTTCCTAAGGGAGCAGGGAGCAGGGAAAAATTTGCTGTTCCCTGTTCCCCAGTTATGCGATAATTAAATTTTATTCGAGAGTTTTTAAGAGCGCCTCAACTTCAGGACGTGTGGCAAGATTTTCAGAAAATGCAGATGCTGAACCAGTTGCCAAGCCCATGTGGAAAGCTTTGAGATAATCGCCGTTTGATTCGGTATAACCAGCAATAAATCCAGCAACCATTGAATCGCCCGCGCCGATTGAGTTTACAAGTTTTCCTTTTGGTGCAGGTGAGAAATAGTCTTTGCCGTCTTCAGTCAACAAAATAGCGCCGTCGCCTGCCATTGAAATTAAGACATTGCGTGCGCCTTTTTCCTGCAACTTTTTAGCGTACTCAACAATTTGTTCGTTGCTAGTAAGTTTAACGCCGAACATATCGCCAAGTTCATGGTTATTTGGTTTAATAAGCCATGGATGGAATTTCAAAACTTTGAGGAGGAGACCTTTTTCCGCGTCGACAACAATTCTAATGCCTTTATCCTGCAACGGTTCAAGTGTCCTTTCGTACATATCGTCGGGCAGGGTATTAGGAATTGAGCCAGACAATACAAGCGTATCACCTTCGCCGAGTTTAGCAAGTTTAGCGAAAAGTTCATCGCGTTTAGCGTCGCTGATTTTTGGACCTTGCCCATTAATTTCAGTTTCGACATCAGCTTTAGCTTTTACATTGATTCGCGAAAAGCCTTCGTCGAGTTGTACGAAGTCATCAGCCGCGTTGAAGGTACGAAGTTGACGTTTAATTTCTTCGCCAGTGAATCCAGCAAGGAAACCCAACGCCGTCGACTTGTGACCCAAATTGCCGAGAACGATTGAAACGTTAATTCCTTTGCCGCCGCCAAGAACTTGTTCATAAGTGACGCGGTTAATTTTTCCCGTTTCAAACTTATCCAGCCTGATTATGTAATCAATGGCGGGATTGAACGTTACCGTATAAATCATAAATTTACCCCTCCCATAAAATAAATTGAAAATTCAGCGATTGAATTATACAATACGCCATTTTATATTTCAAGGCAAGTTAATCAAAGTTAAAATTAAAATTTTTTAACGATGAACTAAAAAATGTTTGTGCTTATAGTTAAATTCAATAGAAAGGGGCGCGCAAGGACGCGCGCCCGTCCGCGCAAACGCCGTGATGGCGTTTCAGCGGACATGTTTTCTTTTGCTTCTTTTCTTTTGCGCCAAAAGAAAAGAAGTTCATCAAAAAATAATTATTGTCTTCGATTTTACAAACAACTTCCATAAAAAGATTGTGAAAAAAATCTGTTTAAGTTTTAATTGCTAAAGTTTTGTTGTAAAATTGTAGCTGTTAATCACGTCGCTAACTTTTTAAATTTTGGTAGGTGAATCTAGTTGAAAAGAAAAATAATTGATATGCTTAAAGGCGCGGCGGGAAATTTTCTTTCTGGAGAAGAAATTGCCGAAAAATTAAACGTCACGCGAACTTCTATTTGGAAAAATATTCAGACGCTAAAAAAATTCGGCTACGATATTGAAAGCCGCGGCAAGCTCGGCTACAAGCTGAATCAAATTCCTGATTTGCTTTTACCTGCCGCAGTTCAATCTGGCTTGAACACAAAAATTATCGCCGCCGAAAATCGAATGATTCATAAAATTTCTGTTGACTCGACGAATAAAATTGCTAAGCGGCTGGCTTATGAAGGCGCGGCAGATGGTACAGTCATTGTTGCTGAAGAACAGACTGGTGGTAAAGGTCGACTTGAACGGAATTTTTTTTCGCCACGCGGTAAAAGTATTTTATTTTCATTGATTCTCCGTCCAAAATGTTTGCCGAAAGATGCGCCGAAATTTACATTGATGTCTGCAGTTGCCGTTGCCAATGCCATGCAACGTTTCAAACTTCCCGCGCAGATTAAATGGCCCAATGATATTATGTTTGACGGACGAAAAGTCGTAGGGATTTTAACTGAACTTAGCGCACAAATTGAAAAAGTAAATTATATCGTCGTCGGGATTGGCATTAACGCAAATATTTCGCGTGAAGAATTTCCTGCCGATATAAAAAAAATTGCCGCGTCACTTTCTGAAATAAATGGCGGCAAAATTTCGCGTATAGATTTTTTCCGCGCAGTTTTGGAAGAATGCGATAAACTTTACACGACGATTAAACTTGACGGCTTTAAAAAAATTTTTGAGCAATGGCGAAAATATAATATTACGCTTGGTCGTGAAGTGAAAGTCATTTCAGCGGAGACTGGCGAAAGTTTTTTTGGCGTCGCAGAAGATATTGACGAAGACGGCGCGTTAATCGTCTCTACGGAAAATGGGCGGCAAACTTTGTACGCAGGAGACGTTTCAATTAGGAATTCGTAATGCGGAATGCTTAATGATTTTTTCTAAAAGCTAATCCCTAAAAGCTAAAATGCAGGAAAAAATTTTTATGCGGCGAAATTTCTTGCATTGGAATTATTCTTAAACGATTTTAACTTAGGAGGGGCGGAAGTGAAAAGGGATAGTTTATGGGAGGCATATCTTAAGCGTGGATTGAGCCGCCGTAGTTTTTTAAAAGGCTGTGTAGCGTTGACATCCTTGCTCGGACTTAGTACCGATATGTTCTCAAAAGTTGTTGAAGCGGCTGAAAAAAGGCCGCTGCCTGTAGTAATTTGGATACACGGTCACGAATGCACGGGCTGTGACGAATCTTTCATAAGGTCGGCGTCGCCGTTAGCGTCGGACGTTGTATTAACTACTATCGCGCTAGAATACGACCACTTACTTAGCGCGGCTTGTGGTGAACCGTTTGAAAAACATTTAGACAAAACTATTGCCGAATACAATGGCAAGTATATTTTGGCAGTTGAAGGCGCAGTAGCTACGAAGGCAAGCGGCGTTCATTGTATGTCAGGCGGTCATACATTTTTGCACACGTTGGAAAAAGCGGCTAAAGGTGCGGCGGCGATTATTGCTTACGGTAGCTGCGCGGCATACGGCGGCATACAAGCGGCTAAACCAAATCCAACTGGTTCAGCTGGCATTTCTCACTTTGTCGGCGGAAAAACTGTTGTCAACGTTCCAGGCTGTCCACCAATTCCCGAAGTTATGACTGGCGTTGTTATGCACGTTGCATTGTTCGGAACATTGCCGCCACTTGACGGAGATAACAGACCTAAACAATTTTTCGGCAACAGAATTCATGACACTTGCTACCGTCGCCCATTTTTTGATGCGGGAATGTTCGCTGAAACTTTTGACGACGCAGGCTCAAAGGCTGGCTGGTGTCTTTACAAACTCGGCTGTCGTGGTCCTGAAACGTACAACTCCTGCGGAAATTTGCGCTGGTGGCAAGGTATGAGCTATCCAATTCAATCTGGCGCACCATGTATTGGTTGCTCCAACGCGCATTTTTGGGACGAAGACCCGTTCACTGGGCGCCTTCCGCAGTACGGCAAACTTGGTGACGCTGATAAAATTGGCGTCGGCTTAGGAGTATTAACTGCCGCTGGCGTTGGCGCTCATGCCGTTGCAAGTATCATTCAGCGCAATAAACGCGATGATTTAACGAAGGAAGAAGAATAATTTAATTTAGAATTAAGAATGTAGAATTAAGAATTTTTTAGCTACAAGCTAACACCTAAAATTGGGGTGAAGATGTGGACGTATCAAAACTGGCGGGGCTGAAATTAAATAATAACGACGAACTTATTGAGGCGCTGAAAGTTCTTTACGCCGCCGATATTCAAACATATGTTAAACAATGCGGCAACGATAATCAATTCCCTTTCGACGCAAATAATCAATGGATTTGCTTGACGGATTGCGTAAAAGAAGCTGGCAGCGTTGAACAAGGATATTTCTTTCAAGATATGTGGGGAGCTCGTAAAATTTACCGTTCCAACGTCAAGCACGTTTACGATATTGGTTCAAGTATTGGCGGCTTTATCGCGCATTTATTGGCAATGGAAGTTAGCGTGACAATGTTGGATATTCGCCCGTTTCAACATAGAATTGAAGGCTTGAACTTCATACAAACTGACGCAATGAATATGAATAATATTCCTGATGATTCTATGGAAACAGTTTCCGCGCTTTGTTCCTTTGAACATTTTGGGCTTGGACGCTACAGCGATCCGATTGACTACAACGGCTGGAAAAAAGCTTTGCACGCCGTCAAACGTAAAATGAAAGTCGGCGGCAATTTCTATCTTTCCGTACCAGTTGGGCGTCAAGATAAAGTTGTCTTCAACGCGCACCGTGTTTTCAATCCTGCGACAATCGCTCGTGAAATGTTGCCAGAAGTTTCTTTGTACGAATTTAGCTACATTGCTGATTGGAAAATTAACACTTGCTTAAGCGGCGATATTAAACTTGACGATTTAGAATCCGTTGCAAAAACTTTGCCTGAAATAAAAAATAACGGCGCAACAGGTTTATTCGCGTTCAAAAAGCATTTGCGTTCCACCCCCCCCCATTTTGAGTTGACTTTACTTATATTATTAATATTTGCGGCGTGCAATCGGCAACGCGTAAAAAATCATTACGCATTACGAATTAAGCATTCCTAATTAAAAACGACCGAAGGGAGTTTTTCTTAATGGCACACGTTGTAGTAGACCCTATCACAAGAATTGAAGGTCATCTGCGCGTTGAAGTCGAAGTGAATGAACAAGGAAAAGTTACTGACGCCATTTCCAGCGGTACAGCTTGGCGCGGACTTGAACTTATTTTAAAGGATAGAGACCCCCGCGACGCTTGGGCGTACATTCAGCGCATTTGCGGCGTATGTACGACGGCTCACGCGCTGGCATCTGTCCGCGCAGTTGAAGACGCGCTTGGAATTTCCATTCCCAAAAATGCAAATTATATCCGCAACATCATGGCGGCGACTTTGACGGTACAAGACCATTTAATTCATTTTTATCATCTTCACGCGCTGGATTGGGTTAGCCCAGTTGAAGCACTTGCCGCTAATCCTGCGAAAACTGCTGAACTGCAAACTTCATTGTTAAACGCTTATCGCCTTAATCTGCGCGTTCCCGACGAAGTCACGACGGAAGCTTATCCGCATGATTTCCCTGCGGCAACGTCTCAATATTTCTCCGCAATTCAAGAGAAAGTTAAAGCTATCGTTGCAAGTGGACAGCTGGGAATTTTCGCCGCTAACTGGTGGGATCACCCCGACTATAATATTTTGCCGCCTGAAGTTCATCTGCTTGCGGTTGCACATTATCTTGAAATGCTTGACAAGCAACGCGAAATTGTCACGCCGCACGTAATTTTCGGCGGAAAAAATCCTCACCCGCATTACGTCGTAGGCGGTATGCCCTGCGCAATTTCACTTAATGACGGCAACGCACCTGTTAATACTGCGCGGCTTGCCATTGTCGATAGAGCTATTAACTTCGCGCGGTCACTCGTCAACAATTATTATCTGCCTGACTTAATCGCGATTGGCAACATTTATGTCCGCGCAAATAAAGTTGACGGCGGCGGACTTTCTAAAACTCGCGTATTGGCATTTGGCGATTATCCGCTTGAAGGTTACAAAGGCACTTCAAACGGCGGCGGTTACTTCGACAATCTTTTAGTACGTTCAAACGGCGTAGTTGAAGATTTCGGCAAAGGTTTAGCCAATGCAAAATTCTTTGAACTTAAAGCGGAAGACCTTCAAGAAGTTGTAACCGAAGGCGTTCAGCATGCCTGGTACACTTACCCTGACGATAACGACCGCCATCCTTGGGAGGGTATCACTGAACAAAATTATACTGGTCCAAAAACTGGTACGCCTACTGAATGGCAGACACTTGACGAAGGCGGAAAATATTCTTGGCTTAAAACGCCGAAATGGAAAGGTAAACTTTGCGAAGTTGGACCTTTGGCACACTACATTATTATCTACACGAAGGCGCAGAAAGGTTTACTCGGTACGCCAACTTGGGCTGAAAAAATGATGCTCGACCAAATTGCCGCAGTTAGTGGCGTGTTAGGCGTTCCCGCTGAAACGTGGTTGCCTACAATGGTAGGGCGTACTGCTTGCCGCGCTCTCGACGCACAACTTGCCGCCGAAATTAACAAATTCTTCTTCGACAAACTTATTGCCAATTTGAAGACGGGCGACACTACCACAATGAATAATGAAAAGTGGTATCCCGACACTTGGGCTAAAGAATGTCATGGCGTTGGACTTTATGAAGCGCCGCGCGGTGGATTAAGTCACTGGGTAGTTATCAAGGACGGCAAAGTAGATAATTATCAATGCGTTGTACCGACTACGTGGAATGCTTGTCCGCGTGACGATAAGGAAGGACACGGCGCATTTGAAGCGGCGATGATTGATACTCACGTTGCCGATTCAAATAAACCGCTGGAAATTGCCCGCGTAGTTCGTTCATTCGATCCGTGTATGGCTTGCGCAACTCATATGTACAACGCGAAAGGTGAAGAAGTTTCCGTATTCTCGACTGCCCCGCATTGGAGGTGAAGGAGATGAAATCTGTTAAGGAAGTCAAGCGTAAAGAATTTTACATTTTCAGCCCGTTTTTAAGAATTTTTCATTGGATAATGGCGTCTCAAATTGTGATTCTGTTCATAACGGGACTTTTGATAGCTAAGCCGATGAATGTTTCGACGACAGAGCCTTTCTTCACGATAACTTCAATGGATTTAGTACGAGATATTCATTTTGTGTCGGCGTTTATCCTCTGCGCGTCACTGATTCTTAGAGTTTATGGCTTTATCGTAAACAAAGGCGATAGACTTTTCCCGCGCGTATGGGAAGGGCATTTCTACGAAGAAACGGTGGACGTTGCATTACACTATATGCTTGTCAAGCCGCATCACGCATCATTTCTGCGCAACCCGTTAGCTAGAATGTCTTACGCGGCGTTGTACGTTTTACTGGCGATTGAAATTGTAACTGGCTTTGCAATGTACTTTATGACTTCGCCTTCTACGACGGGCGGAATACTTTTCGGCTGGGTAAATTTATTTTTAGGTAGTGAAATGATGACCCATTACATTCACCATTACGTTGCCTGGTTCATAATTTTATTCGCAATCGGTCATATGTACATGGTTATCCGCGCAGAATTTATGGAAGGTGAAAGCGAAGTTTCCAGCATGTTCAGCGGCAAAAAAATTCTTGCGCATGACCCTAAAGACGCTAAAGAATTAGATTGAGTCGATAAATTTTTAGTGGTTAGTGGAAAAAATTTTTTCACTAGCCATTTTTTTATTTTACTATATAAATAAATATGAAAGGAAAAAATTGAATGGACGATAAAAATTTTGCAAACGTTACGCTGATTTTAAATGCTTTCCGCGAATTTGCAGAAATTATCAAAAAAAATGGTGGACTTACCGTCAATCAATTTATAAAATTCATTGAGCCGAAATTTATTGAGGCGGGGTATCGTCAAACGTCGAAAGTCACTGCGTACACTGCGCGGCGTCAAACAAAAATTTTAATTCTGCACGACGCAGGCGCGGGCGATTTTGTCATCAATACAGGTTTCCTACGCGAAATTCGGCGGCTTTATCCCAACGCTTATATTGCTTTAAGCGTAAAAGCAAACGTCATTCAACTTGCCGAACTTTGCCCATACGTCGACGAAGTTATTTTTAATGAAGGAAAGTTTACTTACGCCGATTTTTATGAAATGTTCAATGACTACATAAAGCTTGCTGAAAAATTTCTTGCTACGAAATTTGATATTTGTTATTCGCTTGCCTACCTTGCCGAAACAAATTTTTTAATGTATATGAGCGGGGCGCAAACTAGAATATCTGTTAATGTTTATACAGATTTGATTGAAGAAAATGTGTTCGCCAATATAAAATTTTTCAACTTTAAAAATACCGCGCCATTTTCAACAAAAATTGTTTCGCGTCCGCAATATCGTTGTCACCGCGTCGATATGATTTTTCACATTTTGGAAGAACTTTTAAGTGCGCCGATTGATAATCGCGATTTAGAAATTTGGTACAGCCCGCTTGACGCCGCATTTGCAAAAAATTTAGTCGTGAAATTACGTCGTCCATTGTACGCTTTATGTTTGGGCGGCAGTCACGATAGAAAAAAATATCCGCCTGAAAAGTACGCAAAATTTCTTGAACTCGTCGTAAAGGATGAGCCACAATCAACTTTCATAATTTTAGGCGGCGGCAAAAATGATTTGAAGTCCGCGCAGATTCTTAAAGAAAATCTTGACAAAAAATTTTTTAGCGAACACGTTATCGACTTGACGAACAAGGCTAATTACAGGCAAAGTGCGGCAGTTATAAATTTGTGTGACGCTTACATTGGCAACGACACTGGAACAATGCACATTGCGGCGGCGTTGAAAATTCCCGTGCTTTGCGTAAATTGTTTTCCTGCTGATTTAAAAATTGGAATTGGTGATATTCTTGCCGTTTATTATCCTTACGGCGTACCAAATGTGATTGTCCGTCCGAAAAATGCGTTGCCAGAATGTACCGCCGATAAATCCCACCAAGTATATGGCTGTAGAGTTGCGATGAAGCCGCATTGCATTACGCAGATTGAGCCGAATACTATTTTTGACGGGCTAAAAGTTTTGAAGAAACGTATTGCCGAAAAAAATTTTAAGCCGCTATATATTTTTTAGGAATTAGGAAGTAGAAAAAAAATTCTTAATTAAACCGTTGTGAGGATAATACTAAAAAATTAAAGACTTAATGCAGTTAGACTGAGCAATAAATAATCATAAAGCAAAAAATTAGCCAACACCCGCTCTACTTTGAATTGTTCCGTAAGTTGTGAACAACGCATTTTTTCGCTTAAGTACCAAAAGTTTTTCAGCACGAAAAGCCTTAAAAAATTTTTCGGCAAGTTTTGAAAAAATCAAGTTCATAAATTTCTGCGGGTACGGTTAAATTGACTGCGGTCACACATTTTAGGCTGCCGATAATTTTTCTTGAAAGGAAAAAGCCCATGTCAGAATCATTTTACCATAAATTTCGTAAATGGAGGGTGTATTTGAATCAATCGTGCAAGCATTGTCATTGCGCAAATTATTCTTTGTTAAAAATGGACTCTACTTTTTGTAAAGTTCATCAAGATGTGACAGGCGCCTTGAAAAAACACGGTGAACAAGCTCAACTTATCAAGGTGCTTTTAAATGGCGGACAAGTTCACGTGCCATTGATTTATTGACATCAGTTGAGTTGGAAGGTAAGAATGTTTTGGCTGATAAAGCCTTTATTTCTGATAATATCCGCATTTATATTGAAAATCATAACGGCATCGTATGTATTCCCGATAAAGCAAATTTCAGTGAATAAAAAAATACAGGCACATAGCTATACGCTACGATAAATTGCAGATATGCTTTTTAAATTTTATTTTGCTCGCCGCTTTTATGATTCAATTTTAGTTTACCAACACGCACTAGGCAAATCTGAAGTAAGCAAAGGCGTTGAAAAGTAAAAATCATCGTTATTCATCGAAGAATATCAAGCACTAACAGACATAGCAGACTGTGCCCTTCTCGAAAAAACGTACCGAAAAAATAGAATATCTTTGGTTTTAAAATTTTGTATATGTAAATTTCACATTTTAAACAGCTAAAAAATTTTCGCTGACAGCAAATTAAAGGTTTCATCATAACGAATATTTCATTCAATTTGATTTCCCCTTTCGCTTATTTTAGCATTTATTTTTTGTCCGTCAAAACGAGAAGGGGCGCAACTTTGAGAAGAAAAACGAGGTCATTGACATCTTTAAAAAATCAATAGGCATAATTTACAATCCCTGACAGATAAGCACAAATTTATTGACGACAATCGTGCTACTCACTCCGTAAGTACTTTATGCCGTATGAAGAGTGAATACTACGAGGCAAAAAACAGGCAAAAGGTAAAGCGTGAGTAATCAATTCAAAAACTTTTAAGGAAGATTGTTACCGTACACGAAAAATATCCAGCGATGGGACTGGATTTAATCTATCTTTTAAAAAATCTCGATTTGAAAATTGAAGACAAAAATATTGTTTGGGTTGGCGACAATTCCGACTCAAGAAGGCTGGCTTTATCCCGCGATTGTTACCAAAAAAGTTTTGGGCTACGCTTTTTAAAAAGGAATAACTGCGGACATTGTCTGATCAGCTTTGCATATGGCAATTTCACGGCAAAACCTGAAAGCAAATCTGATTTTTCATTCGGAGCGCGGCATTCAATACGTTTCGAATTTGTTCCGCGATTTATTGAAAAAATATTCTATTGTTTAATCGATGTCGCGGAAGGACAATCCTTAAGACAATGCTGTCAGCGAAAATTTTTTTTGCTGTTTAAAATGTGAAAGTTTACATCTACAAAATTTTAAAACCAGAGATATTCGATTTTTCGTTACGTTTTTTCGAGAAGGACACACCAGCTGAGGAATACTTTTTGTCGGAATTTAATTCTACCTTGATTGAATAATAATTTTTCAAGGTGTGCAACTTATTCTTGCAATTCGCTTTTATAGTCATTGCGTAGTTATCCAGACTTTAAATTAACTTAAAAATTAACGACATCTACTTAAGCTCCGCAGAAATTTTCATAATTTCTTCCTTAGTCCAACCAGTAGCTTGAATAATATATTTCATAGGTGTTCTAGCGAGTAACAAATTTTTCACCATTTCAAGTTTAGTTTTAGCCTTGCCCTGTTCAATACCTTTTTCAATGCCGTCTTCCATTCCTTGCGCGTAATATGATCTATGCGCGTCCTCTTCATTCCAAACAAGATTAAGCAATTCAAACACCTCCCATCTACGATCTTTAAGATAGTCTCGCATAATATCTTCATCAATGCACATTTGAATTGCCGTTATCATTGCGTCGTGAAGGTTCATTACCGCACGTCGATTAACTTCAATCGCGTTAATGAAGTAGCTATAATCGTGTATCGGTCGACATTCGCGAAGAAGTGAAAAATTTTTGTTGTACTTGACATTGTACACGTCAACCGTCAATTTAACGTCCGCCGCCATTGAAAAAGCGTCTGATAACTTCATAACGCTTTTTTCTGGGCATGGTTCATTGCCATTGTAGAAGACAAAAAATTTCGGCGCGGGCAATTTAATTTGTTTTTCCTTGTAAATTAAATCGTCGGGAACGATTGAACGGTAAAGCACCGTTAAATAATAAAGCATCCTTATTGGCATATTAAAATTTCGCGTACTTTGATGCTCGAAAAAGATAAAACAATAGTTGCCCGCACTAAAAGATACATCATTTCGCGGGTTGCTAAACAAAATATCTTCAACCGTATTTTCCGTGACTTCGTCCGCCGTCAAATTTAAGCCAGTGACAGCATTGCAAAGTTGTACAAAATTTTCTGGAATGCTGAAGTACGAACGGAAAAGCGAATCTCTATAAATTCGTTTTGTCATTTAATCATCACTGCCGCCGCTGTCACTATCGCTAGAATTGTCGCTAGAATCATCGTCCGCGTCATCGTCATCATTTTGATTTGAATCGTCGTCGTGATTAGATTTCGGCATGACAGAAATATTTGTGTAAAGATACGTATCAATGCTCGTCGTAATATTGACGGTGTCACGCGCCAAATATTCCTGTGCTTCCTGCGCGATTTTAACGTTGCTCATTGAATCGATTAAAACTTTTCTGAAAAAGTAGCCGATAATCAGCGCAAGTACAACTGAAAAGATTAACATAAAAATCTATACTCCTTGTTGCATCACTATAAAACATTATTTTTTGTAAGTCTGCATATTGTCTGCATTTAGTATTTGTCTGAAATGTTTTTTTTTATTGCAATCTTGTCATCTTGAAATTTTTATACAAATTGACTGCTCTTTACAACTTTGCAATTCGTTCATCAAAAATTTTTTCATTACAATTTCACGAACACTGGATTTTATTTTTGGTATCGAAAAATTTTCATTTAGGCTTTAATTTCACAATAAGCCGCAAATTTCGCTAATCTTCATTTTTGTATAATACAACAATAATAAAAGAATGTACAGCTCCAAAACAAAAGGATATTTTGAGGCGGATTTCAAAATTACGATTCAAATTTCTCAACTTATTCTAGGTTATTGACAACACGTCCTATAAATAACTGCCGATTTAATTGAGCTTTGATTTTTCTGAGAATATGCGTAAAGACTAAATTTAACGGGCTAAGTAAGTGGGTTACTTTAGCAACTATAAAAAATAAACTTTTAGTGAAATGTAGTCTTGCTTTTAGGTGCATCGCTAAAAAACTTTAAACTATAAAATTTGTAGCGGCAGACACTAAAAAAAGCTGATATGTACATATCAGCTTTTTAGACTGTAGATAAAATCGTAAAATATATTTTTACTTTGGAAGAACTGCGATAATTGGTGTACTTCCTGCAATACACCTACTATCTAGGTGATTTAATTTACAGAATAACGAAAGAAATGTCAATGCGCGATTCGATTCAGCCCGCCGCCTAAAGATGCTGGAATATTTTCGATTAATTAGATTAAAGTAAATAGCATCTATCCAGTGAGTAATTTATTATGCGGTATATAGGCGGAAAGTCTAAATTGATTCGCAACATAAGCGATTTTATCGATCAATATTATTCAATCTTTCCAATACTTCTTTCTCGTGTCCGTCAAGAAAATCTATATCAGTATTTTCCGAAAGGCGGCATTCATTGCAGGGGAAAATTTGATTTTTTTTGTGTAAAAGCATATTTTTCATCAGCGACGCTAATTTTTTTCCGTGCCAAATTTCGTATAGAGTACTTTCTTTCACGTTGCCTAAACTTAATTTGCCCATATAATCAGCGCAACAAGGCAAAACAATTCCGTCTGCACAAACTTGCATAAACTTAAAAGGCGAGGTGCAAACTTTTTTCTCTTTCAATTTAGTACCATAACTTGTTTGCTCGTCCTTACGATTTAAAATTTCACTGTCCCAGCCCGCCCAAATCGGCGTAACGTTTTCAATATAGATTTTATCAGCCAAGTTGCCGTAAGTTTCAAAAAAGTAGTCCTTATCTTGCGGCTTTTTTATCGCCAAGTCCGTAACTTTTATATAAAGTTCACAGTCTTTGCCTTTTATGCTTGAAAAATATTTGATATTCTCAATAAACTTTTTTAAATCAATTTTGTATTTTGCAATGTTCCAAAAATCTTCTTCGCGCAGTGCCTCAACAGAAATTTTCATTCTGTCCAACTTAGCTTCGACTAAAGCTTCACTAAGTTTCGGCGTAAGCAAGGTACCGTTAGTAATTAAATTTATGACTTCAGCTATATTTTCTTTTTTTGTCAATGCAACCATTTTAGCGATGTCTTTATTCATTAACGGTTCGCCGTAGCCTACAAAGTCTAAAATTTTAAGCTGAGCGCCAAACTCTTTAATTTGCTCGACAACTTTTTCAAACATTTCAAACGGCATCAACGTGGGCTTTAACTTATCGTACCCCCC
Source organism: Selenomonadaceae bacterium (assembly GCA_017445435.1). Lineage (GTDB taxonomy): Bacteria > Bacillota > Negativicutes > Selenomonadales > Selenomonadaceae > Quinella. The sequence continues at coordinate 14,901 of JAFSUE010000325.1, forward strand.
CCCGCCTGGGTTATTGGCTTCAGCATGAGCTGCGCAAAATACACATTTCAAATTGCAATATCCTGACGGCTCAATAAAAATGCGAAACGGCACATCCATAGGCACAACTTCGTGCAAAATTTTACGTTTGTTTGCGTCTAAATTTTGATTACTCACAACTTTAGCTTTCATAAGTTTAAATCATCCTTTCGCGGAAAAATTTTATTAGCGCATTTTTTTAAATCTTTCGCCGTGTAAATTTTCTTCAACCAATTCAATTTTTTGCGGAATTTTAAAATTTTCAAGCTTGCCTTTGCAAAATTTTCGCATACGCTTTTTAAAATCTTGTAAACTTTCATCAGTTGAAATTTTAACTTTGGCAGTGACCATTTGCCCAGTTAAAATATTTTTTTCGCCGCTAACTGCAACTTCTTCGACGCCGTCCATTTGTTGAATGACGCTTTCAACTTCGGCAGGAAAAACTTTCTGTCCGCCGACGTTTATCATTTCTGATTTTCTGCCGAGAATTTTCATATATTCGCCGTCGACAAGCACCGCGTCGCCCGTTTTGAACCAGCCGTCCGCAGTAAAAGGATTTGGCGCGTTAAGGTAGCCGAGCATTGCAGATTTTGCTTTAATCTCAAGCAAGCCGTCAACAACGCGCGTCTGAAAATCTTCGCCGCCGATTTTTACCCATAACGAATCCGATGAACGCGATTTTGAACGCATTATGCCAATTTCCGAGAGCCCATAAGTTTGCAATAATCTGATGTCAGGAAAAATTTTGTTAAAATTTTTAAGCGTACTTTCTGGCATCGGTTCAGTGCCGTAAGTGACCATTTTTAAACTACTTAAATCATAATTTTTATATGCTTCACTTAACAATAATAAATTTATAAATGTCGGTGAGGTCGGCAAAACTTCGGCTTTATATTTTTCTATATCGCGGCAAACAATTTCAGGTTTTCTTGAATTCAACGTTATGATACAGCCGCTGTTCGATAAAACATAAAGCATTGTATTTATTCCGCCGATATGATCGAAAAGCAAAAACGTAATCATACGCATACATTTTCTTTCGACTTTAAATTTGTTCAGTAACGGCAAAAAATCATGGACGGCGGCTTTACTTTCGCCAGTTGAGCCAGAAGAAAAAATTATTAAGCCTGGATGAGATTTACTTTTCAACTTCGTCAAAATTTCGTGCGTGGCAGTGACATTTTCAAGTTGGAAGTCAAAATTTTCGTCCTTAACGACGATTGACGCTTCAACTTCGGCAATTTTTTTAAATTCGTCTTTCTTGTGCGCAACACTTTCGGTAAGCGGTACAACAATGCAATTTAAATCAATCAAGCAGAGCATAAGCGCGATTGACTGCGGAGAAAAATCAGCTTCAAGACTTACGACGAGCGGCGAAGAAATTTTTTCACGCAGAAATTTCATATCGCTTTCAATGATTTTCAAAATGTCGCCGTAGCTGTAAATTTTATCGTGCCAAATGATGGCGTCTTTGTCGGCATTTTTGCGGAAACGTTCAAGAAAAAAATCTATGTGCATAATTTAAACGCCTCCCAAGTAAATTACTTGCCCCGTAACAAAATTGCTTTCTTCGCGCAGGAAAAAATCTACAACATTTATCACGTCTTCAAAAGTTCCAAAACGATGAATGGCTTGACGTTGAATAAGCCTATCCATTTTTTCTTGCGGGACATTGCGCACCAAATCAGTTTGAATAGGCGTCGGACCTACGGCGTTGACGGTTATTCCAAAGTCGGCATATTCACGTGCCAAAGTTTCAGTCAGCGACACAATCGCGGCTTTCGAGGCAGCGTAAATTGCTTCGCCTTCAAGTTTAAGCGGCGTTGCAACGGTGGCAAAGTTTACTATCCTGCCGAATTTTTTCTTTTTCATAAGTTTAGCCGATTCGCGACAAAAAAGAAACGTTCCTATCGTGTTTGTGGAAAAGATATTTCTAACGGTTTCAATCGGCGTCAAAAGTGAATGATTCATTGACGCAATACCCGCGTTATTTATCAGCGCGTCAAGTCTGCCGTATTTTTTTCTGACATTGTTAAACATTTCCAAAACTTTTTCTTCGTCGGCAACATCAAGCGTAAAATGTTCGTAGTTTGAAAAATTTTCCGCCCAATCTGGAAGTGTACGACTGCAACCGATAACAGTATCGCCGCGTTTAAGAAAATGTTCCGCAATAGCTTTGCCGATACCTTTGCGAGTTCCCGTAATTAAAATAATGCGTGACATTTTTATTTCTCCAAAAGTTCCTTAATATAATCGGCAAGCGTACCTACTGTGCGGAAGGGGCTGTTTTTACGCGACATGGCACGAGAATTTGAAATGACAATATTTTCGCCGTACTCATCATTGACGGCTTGCTCAATATCGATAATAAGCGTTACAAAATCGACGGAATCCAAAACGCCACCTTGCCCAAAAAGGATTGTGTCTTCACCTTCGGAAAGGTCTACTTTTTCATCAAGATTTTCGTTGTACTGTTCAATTTGATTCAAAATAATTTCGCTAATTTTTTTCATCTAAAAATTCTCCTTAAATATAGAAACTAATCTAATTTTGAGGGAACAAAACGCCCAGATGCAGACATAATAAAACTTCCGCGCTTAACCTTTCTTATTGGATAAGTCAAAATTCCAATTTCTACATCGTCTTCAAGGACAGTACCTTGTATAAGCGCCGCATTAGCGCCAATAGAAACATTATTGCCGACTTTGCAATTTCCATTTACACGTGCGCCAGGACTAATTACTACATTATTCCCAAGTGAAGCGTTATGTCCAATTAGTGAATGGAAGTTGAGGCAAATATAAGCATCGCAACTGGCAAAACTGTCAATCACAGCAAAAGGGAAAATGACCGCTCCTTTTCCTAAAGTAGCTGACGACGAAACATAAGCGCGACTGCTAATAAAACTTCCTGCTTGAAGATTATTTGATTCAATAAACGCTATCATTTTTTTTCTAATAGGGAGCAAGCCTGATGCCACCAAGTACTTCAAATTTGGATTAAAATTTTCCTTTTCATCGCCCAAATAGGGGATCAGTGAATTGAGCAATGAATATTCATAAGGAGAATAGTACCCGCAAATTTTTTTTCCTTCGTTCAGCATTAGATCAGCCAGTTCAAGTGCTAATCCACCGCCACCAAGAATAGCATATTCTTCCAAATTATCACTCCTATCTAAGTCGTGTTAAATAAATTTAAAGAAGATAGGAGTTTGAGTATAATAGCGTTAAGGTGAGAACAAATTGTATCAAGACGCTATGAATTAACTGACGAATATTTTTTATGACCGTACTGCCCGCGCCGCTAACGGAATTTTCGTCAATGTAACTTCCAATGTTAATTATAGCTCCCGCCATAACTTGTACGCCTTCACACAATATTACTTTTGATGAAACAACAGATTTTGAATGAATAACCGTACGGAAATTATAACCTAAATTTTTAAATTTCGTGTAGAGTTTAAATCTTTTATCAACCCCATTTACAGAACCTATGCCATTAACAAGTTTAATTTCATTTGGATTATAATTTGAAATATCTTCGTCAGTGCCTATAACGGGAATTTCATATAAACTATATCTTCCGCCACCCCCCCCCGCGTCGGATTCTGCCTTGTTATTATCAAGTATACCTAAAATATTTGCTCCTTGCTCCAAAAGAATATCCAGCAAAACTTTTGCATGTCCACCGCCGCCAATTAAAATTACCGATTTATCACCCATATTTTCCAATCCTCGCAAAATATTAGCATTGTAAAAATTTTGTCCAATTTTAAGTTTTGATAAATTTAATTCTTTGTTGGTAGAAATTTCAATCAAGCGCGTTAATAAAATTGTACTGTCTCCAGTTTTTACAACAATTCCACGTGGCATTTTACCTACGATATTTCCTGTTTTGTCAATGTAACAAGGAGCATTTTCAATCAATTCCGCCCTGTCAATGATATATTCCTTGCCGTCAAAAAAAGTTCTTGCACCAGGAGCTGGTTCAGATATTCCTCTGACAAAATTATAAATTCTCTCTGAAGTCCAATTCCAATTAATATATTCGTCGCCAATTTTTCTAGCACTGCAATAAAATCCCACTTTATGAATTTTTTCTTGGGACGTAACTTCAAAATTATTATCGTGTATCATCAAAAGTGCTTGATACAAAGTATTTGCACATTCTATTTGAGCTCGTGTCAAAAGGTCTGAATAACGATCTTGAATTGAAATTGGATAAAAATTTTGCAAGATAATGTCGCCCGTATCAATTCCTTCATCCACGAAGTGAACAGTAACGCCAAATTCTTTTTCGCCGTTTATCAGCGCCCAATTTAAAATGTTGCGCCCACGATAAAAAGGCAACGCGCCTGCATGACAGTTTATAAATTTTTTGGGAGCCAAATTTATAATGTCACGTTTCAAAATTTGATTGAATGACATTGAAACATTTATATCAACGTCAAATTTTTTTATGACCTCCAAAAATTCAGCGGCGTTGACGTTTTTAATTTGAAAGCAGGGGATATTTTCTTTTTCTGCAATATCTTTCAAAATTTCGTCGGGATTGTCATAACGTAAAACAACGAACTTTATAGAGAAATTGGCGTTTGAAAGAATTTTTTTCAATGCCAACTGCGCCCATATGCCATCGCCGAAGTAGCCAATTTTTAACATTTACAGTACCTCATTATAAAACTTGATCTTCTTCATAATTTTTCATTGAAGTTTGACCAAGTATCTGCCAATATTGCATAGGACTAATTCCCGTTGCAGGACGCTTGACAGTGATATTTTCTTTTGTAAACGTTTCGCCGATTTTTATTGCAGATTTTGCCACAAGACTTTTTCGCGCAATTTTCATATTTCCATATTCGTGATCGGTAGGAATTTTAACGCCGTCGCCAATGCTTTGTTCGATTTGTCGAATACCTTCGACCATATCTTTTAATTCATTCGGTTCCAATGACGCTTTATGATCTGGACCAGGCAAATTTTTATCCAGTGTGAAATGTTTTTCAATAATCGTTGCACCGCGTGCCACCGCCGCTAAAGAAATTGCTATACCTGGCGTGTGGTCTGAATAGCCTACTGGCAAGTCGAACGCTTTACTCATAGTATCCATTGCCGCCAAGTTTACTTCATTAAACGGTGTGGGATATTCCGTCGTACAATGTAACAAGCAGACGTGTTCTTTTAAAATTCCTTTATTTTGTGCTTCTGCATACGCCTTTAAAAAATCGTACTGTGAAACTGGTTCGCCGTCATAAAGATAACCGAACGCCAAAATTCCCAAAGCTGTTTCAACTTCGCCCAATGTACTCATTCCCGTTGAAAGAATTACTTTAGTTTTTGTCCTTGCAACGTCCAATAAAAAAGGCGCGTTCGTTATTTCGCCAGACGGAATTTTAATGCAATTCATTTTGCATTTGTCAACTAAAAAATGAAGTGCGTCGGATTCAAACGGCGTTGATAAAAATCCAATTCCAATTTCTTCGCAATGGCGTTTCAACTCTATGAAGTCTTCATAATTCAGCATGATCTTTCTTACCATATCCAACTGACTTTCTGTAGCGTCCGTCGTTTCTTTTTGGTAAGCTGCTTTTTCTGCATATTTAGAGATAAGCATTTCAGCCTTTGCCGTTTGAAATTTTACAATATCGGCATTTGCTTTTTTTGCCTCATCAATCAATTTGTGCGCCAAATTAATATCGCCGTTGTGATTAACTCCAGCTTCCGCAATTATCAAAACTTTTGACATAAAATCGTTCCTTTAAAAATTAATATCATAATCGAAAAATTTTTTCCTGAATAAATTTTCAAGCGGAATATTTTTTAAAACGTCCTTAATTCTTACAGCAACCATTCCATCAGTATAGGGAATTTGCAACGTACTGATTTTTTCTTGAAATTCTTTAGAGATACTTTTTTCAATCGCACTTTTGATTGAGTCAAAATTTTCGTCACAATCAATAATAGAAATTTCACGATGACGATTTTTTTGACGTGCACCAAGATTAACCGTTGGCTTTTTAAAAACTGGCGTTTCCCATATTCCGCTAGAGGAATTGCCAACGACAGCTGTACAATATTTCATTGCGCTCAAATATCTTAATTGCCCTAAAGAAGTGCTGCAACAAATTCTATTCGGCTGATTAGCCACGTATTCATCAATTTTTTTATTTATATTTCTGCCTCCAACATCGCCATTTGATTTTGTAATGAGTACTTTATAATCTTCAAAATTATCCAGAGCTTTAAACAAATTTAATAGAGCGTCTGATTTTTGATAAGATTCAACTGTAACAGGGTGATATGTTACCAAAAAAAATTTATCGCCCAATAAAAAATTAACGCTGTCTTCTAATTCCTTTAAAGACAACAAATTAAGCTTTACAATATTATCAAAGCCTGTCGCTCCGACTTCATAAACTCTTTCAGGATTTTCGCCCATCTGAATAACGCGCCGCCTGTGTTCAGCGATTGAAACAAAATGCAACTGCGCCATTTTGGTTATACTGTGGCGTATAGAATCATCAATCGCGCCTTCGGTAATTTCGCCGCCGTGAATGTGAGCCACAGGAATATTCGCTATCAACGCCGCCGCTACAGCTGTCAAAAGTTCATACCTGTCGCCCAAAACAACCGCAATATCTGGTTTCAATCTGTCAAAAACATCAGCAAATCCAATTAATTCTACGCCCATTGATTTTGTTATGGCAACATGAGTATCGCCAGAAAGGAGCATTTCTACTTTCTCGTCGATTTTAAATCCGTCCTGCTCAATATTTTTATACGTCAATCCAAATTCAGGCGAAAGATGCGTACCAGTCGCCACAATCTGAAGTTGAAGTGACTCATCAGCTTGTATTTCTTTCATCAGCCAATAGAGTAAACCGTATTCAGCCCGCGTACCTGTAATAACACAAATTTTTCTCTTCGTCATTTTTTCCCTCAACAAATTTCAAGTTGCTTTAAAATTTTTTTGACATTTGCCGCCACACATTCCAATTCGCTGTCAGTAATATTTGTTGAACATGGCAAAGTAACTATTTTATCCCAAAGATTATTTGAAACTTCAAGCGAAGACGCTTTTAAAGCGTTTTGATAGGGTTTTTGCAAGGCAATAGGTTTCCAAAAACTGCGTGCCTCAATCCCCAAATTTTTCAACTCACCGCAAATTTTTCTGACAACTTCCAAGTTACCGTTTTTCAAAACAAAGCCAGAAAACCAGCAACTACTTTCATTTTTGGGAACTTCTGGGAACGGCGAAATATTTTCAATATCTTTGAAAGCGTCGTTGTAGAAAGTTCTAATGTAACGTTTTCTTGCGACAAGTGCATCAAGACGTTCAAGCTGTGCGCAACCAACGGCGGCTTGAATATTCGTCATTCTGTAATTATAGCCGACCATATCATGATCATATTCAGCAGTTACCCGCGCAGTTGTCGAAAGATGTTTTAATTTTTTCATTAAAATTTCGTCGTTGCCAACAACCATTCCACCGCCGCCAGCGGTTATAGTTTTGTTGCCGTTAAAAGAAATGACGGATAAAGTTGCTAAATCAGCGAGATTTTTTCCGTGAAAAGTTGCACCAATAGCCGCAGCCGCGTCAGCAATTACGGGTAAATTATATTTCTTCGCAATTTCTGAAATTCGCTCCATATCGGAAACATTTCCTAAGGTGTAAACTGGCATAATTGCCGCGATTCTTTTTCCTGTAATTTTATGAATAAGTTTATCGCCCACGATTTCGGCGTTACTTTCCAATTCGTTTTCAAGCTGATTTATATTCAACGTCCATGAGTCATCCACGTCCATAAGCCACGAAGTTGCTCCGCAATGTGAAACAGAATTTGCAGTGGCTATAAAAGTGAAATTCGGAATTATAACAATATCGCCATGCGTCACACCACAACCTACCAATGACAAATGTAACCCAGTAGTTCCAGACGACGTTGCAACGCCGAATTTTGCACCGCACGCCGCCGCCGTCATTTCCTCAATA